>NZ_JAIQZM010000014.1 GCF_023333595.1 Argonema galeatum A003/A1 | reverse complement strand
AAATATATTGATAATCACATCGATTTATTGTTCGTTGAGTTACCGAAATTCACCAAAGAACAGCACGAACTAGAAACATTAACAGATAAATGGATTTATTTCATCAAATATGCCAGAACGCTAACTGAAGTTCCCGAAATAATAGACAGCATTCCCGAAATTCATAAAGCTTTTGGAATTGCTAATCAAGTCAATTTAAGCCGGGAAGAACTGGAAGACTTGGAACGAAGGGAAATGTTTGTGTACGATCAACAAGGGGCTATCTCTCTGGGACGCGAAGAAGGTCGCGAAGAAGGTCGCGAAGAAGGTCGCGAAGAAGGAATGCGAGAAAAAGCGATCGCGATCGCGCGACAATTATTAGATAGACTCGATGATGAAACCATCAGTCAAAGCACCGGACTTAGCCTTGAGGAGGTACGGAATTTGCGATCGCTAAATTCCTAAGCAGAATTTTAGATTTTAGATTTATTCAATCCAAAATCCAAAATCCTTTTATCCAAAATCCATCTTCCCTAGTGGTAGTGCTTAATCACCGCTTCGGCAAATTCAGAACACTTGAGGGGCGGATCGACTGGAGGCTCCATCAACCGAGCTAAATCGTATGTTACCTCGCGGTTGACGATCGCATCCCCAATACCCTTCTTGATTAAGTCAGCAGCCTCTTGCCAGCCCATAAACTCTAGCATCATCACGCCAGACAGAATCACCGAACCTGGGTTAATTCGATCCAAACCGGCGTGCTTGGGTGCCGTGCCGTGGGTCGCCTCAAAAATAGCGCACGCATCGCCAATATTAGCTCCTGGCCCCATGCCCAGCCCACCGACAATAGCAGCAGCCGCATCGGAGAGATAATCTCCATTTAAGTTCATCGTAGCCAGAATAGAGTACTCATCCGGTCGCGTCTGGATTTGTTGGAAAATGCTATCGGCGATGCGATCGTTCACCATCACCTTATTTTTCCACTGTCCGTTCCCGTGAGTTTCCCAGATAGCATTAAGCACATTTTCGATTTCGGCGCAGATAGCAGCTTGCTTTTGGGCTGTCAGGGAGTCGTAACCGGGCTCGATTTGACGCGCATTTTCTTCCAGGGTGATATCCGCGTTTTTCTCCTTGTTGGTGAGAATCCAGGATTCCCGTTCAGTCACGCACTCAACCCGAAATTCAGTAGTAGCTAGTTCGTAACCCCAATCCCGGAAAGCGCCTTCCGTATATTTCATAATATTGCCCTTATGCACCAAGGTTACCTGCTGCTTATTTTTAGGCAAACGCAAGGCGTGCTGCATAGCACGGCGGACAAGGCGCTGGGAACCAGTTTTGCTGATCGGTTTGATGCCGATACCAGAGTCGAGGGGAATCTGTTTTTTGCCGTGTTCGGGAGTAGCTGGGATCAATTCGTTATTCAGAAACGCAATCAATTTATCGGCAATCTCGCTACCTTGTCGCCACTCAATTCCCAAGTAAATATCTTCTGTATTTTCGCGATAGACAATAACATCCAATTTTTCGGGAGTTTTGTGAGGCGAGGGCGTACCTGCATAGTACCGACAGGGACGGATACAGGCGTAGAGGTCAAAGATTTGCCGCAGCGCCACATTTAAAGAACGGATGCCACCGCCAATCGGCGTTGTCAGCGGCCCTTTGATGGCAATACCGTATTCTTCGATCGCATCGAGGGTATCTTGAGGTAAATATTGGTAAGTGCCGTACTTTTCGCAAGCTTCGTCACCGGCGTAGACTTTAAACCAGCTGATTTGCCGCTTGCCACCATAGGCAGATTGCACGGCAGCATCGATCGTCTTTTGGGCGGCAGGCCAAATGTCCACGCCCGTACCATCTCCGCGAATGAAGGGAATGATGGGATTGTCTGGAACGATTGGTTCGCCGTTACTGAAGCCGATGCGAGACCCTGTATCGGGAGGAGTTATTTTTTCATACATACTGGTAGCGTCTCCTAATAACTAGGCAGCGGCGATCCGAATGTTAAAAACTTCATCTTGCCGCTGAGCTTTAATAAGCTACCAGATATTTTGGTTAATAGCAGCTCGGTATAAACTTTTTGCAGCAAACATTTCTCGCATGAAATTCCATAACTCGTCCGTAAGGTTTTAGATGAAACGCATTTTGGTAGTTGATGACGATAAAATCTCACTCACTGTATGCTTTAAGATATGATTCCCGGTCTTTACAGCTTAACGGAACTACAGGAGGCTCTAGCCCAAGATCCCCAGCTATGGCGACCCTTGGTATTTACGAATGGCTGCTTCGATCTGCTCCATGTGGGACATCTGCGGTATTTACAGGTGGCCAAATCCTTGGGGCAATCGCTGATTGTGGGGTTAAATAGCGATCGGTCTGTACAAACCATCAAACCGCATACCTCTGGATACCCACAACGACCTCTAGTGCCAGACATACAGCGGGCCGAATTACTGGCAGCCCTCAAGCCAGTAGATGGAGTAGTAATTTTTGACCAGACTACAGCCGCTCAACTCATACAAACACTCAAACCGGATATTTATGTCAAAGGAGGCGACTACCGCATAGAAACGCTACCAGAAGCACCGATTGTTCAAGCCTATGGAGGCAGAATCGAGTTAGTCAAAATAGAAATACCCACCTCTACAACTGGTATAATTAATCGCATTTTGCAGGCTGTTAGGTGAAGAGTTTGCCAAACTAGGGCTAGAGTATTTGAGCGCTTGTGCAGAGGAGCGGAGGGGGAAAGGCATAAAAATGTTATTTATTTGAACAAAAGCATAACAACTCTCAAAGAGCCAAATTCTTTTGTCTAATGGGGAACTCCAGTCTAACAGCGCCAATAACCAATCAAACTTGACCAATAACCGATGAGCGATGACCAATTAGCAATGAACACCAGTATCGTAGCGTTGAATTCAGAGCGCAAAATTGATTACAGGCCACTGCAACAGCTGCTAGCCCAGCAAGACTTTCAAGCAGCCGATCGCATGACCCTGCAATTGCTGTGCGAACTTGCTGGTGAGGCGGCGGTGCAAAGAAAATGGTTGTATTTTACCGAGGTAGATAACTTCCCCACGGACGATCTGCAAACCATCAACAACCTCTGGCTGACATACTCAAACGGCAAGTTTGGCTTTTCGGTACAGCGAGAAATTTGGCTCTCCCTGGGCAAAAACTGGTCAAAATTATGGCCCAAAATCGGCTGGAAAACTGGCAATAACTGGACGCGATATCCCCATGAATTTACCTGGGATCTCAGCGCCCCCAGAGGTCATCTACCCCTCTCCAATCAGCTACGAGGAGTGCGGGCGATCGCTTCCCTCCTATCTCACCCAGCCTGGTCTAGTCCACCCCTTTCAGGCTAATGCAAGCAAATTTACGGCACGGTTTCCTCAGATTCACGCTCTGATCTAGGAATATTTCCCCAAAACTTGTTCGTTACGAATCCAGTTGGGGAATTTTAAGGATAGCTCTTTGTATGCGGTAGCAGCCAAGCCTTATGAAAAAATCAGCAAATATAGGGGTAACGGTTAGCATGGTAAACCCTGAAAACAGTCTCTTTTGCCGTCTAAATGGTTTGACACCTCAAACACGAGAACAACAACGCCTCCTAGCCTTGGCAGAGTCGGGATTGCTGGAAGCAGACACGATTCCAATTTTCGATGAAGCGACTCAGACAGCCGCCCATTTTTTGGATGCACCCATTTGCATTTTGGGCATTATGGACAAAGACCGCCAATGGTTTAAGTCTGCTGTCGGGTTATCCAGGTTAGGGTTGATGAATCAGCTGGCAGCATCGCGTCAATTGTTGCGCCATGAATCTTTCTGCACTTATGTGGTAGACAGTCATAAGGTCTTGGCGATTAGCGATGCGATCGCCCTGCCACTTTTTGCTAAAAGTTTATTAGTTCAGCATTATGGTATCCGCGCCTACTTGGGAGTGCCGTTATTAACATCTACCGGACATTGCCTGGGTACGCTTGCGGTGATGGAACGGATGCCGCGTTCCTTTACCGATAAGGAAGTTGAGTTTTTGGAACTCATGGCCCGCTGGATTATGAGTGAATTTGAGCGCAGTCGTCTCCTCAAAGATACTACTCCAGGGGTACTGGTCAATCTCAGCACGCAAATGACCTCGACCGATTCACCAAGGGAGGAACTTGACACCAATCAAATTCAAGTTAAATTGCTGGGGCAACTGACCCAGGAACTGCGGACACCGCTGACGTCAGTTATGGGGATGGCTAGCGTTCTGGGCCGGGAGATTTATGGGCCGCTGACGACCAAACAGAAAGAATATGTGGAGATTATCCAGCATAGCGGTCAGTATTTACTGTCCCTGGTAAACGAAATATTGGCACTCGGATCGCTGGACTCCGGTAATACAAAACTGAATGTCACTGCTGTTGATATAGAAATGCTGTGCCAGCAGGCGATCGCTACTCTAGAAGAAAGTGCCAATCGCCGAGGGCAACAGATTCGTCTTTCCGTAGAACCTGGAAATCGCATCTGGCAACTGGACAAGGACAAAGTCCGACAAATGCTTTATCACTTGGTATCAAGTGTGATGCAAACGGTTGATGCTGGTAGTATTGTTCGCATTCATATCTCTCGCAAGCTTGCAGGATTAAACATTGCTATTTGGGTTTCTCACCCCTGGCTGGGAGATGGCCTCCCCAATTTAGACCCCTACTTTTACAAATCATCGTTTGCATCTGTGACAAGTTACTCGGAAGATCTACCCTATGAGAAGGATGCTGAGTATAGGGAGCCACCATCGTTGCTACCTTTTGAAGAAGCCGATCGAACTGACTTAAGTAAATCTGATGAAAAAGCTCTGATTGCTGCCCAGCAGCCAGAACCTGTCCAGAATAATATATTCAATCAATCTTCTGAAAACTTGGGGCTACTGCTCAGCTGTCACTTGGCTCAAATACATGGTGGACAAATCTCTATCCAAGGCTCACAAGAGTCTGGATTTAGATATGTTGTGAACTTGCCAATGCTAACAGAAGCCGAGCCAAACCTCTAAGTATTTTGGCGCTTAGATTGGGATAAATTCTGGTATCTCAAATCCAAAATATAAAATTGCTCACCTAGACAATGAATTCATGAACGCTGTTTGGCAACAATTTACCCTGTCTAATCTGCCGCTGTATCGATGGCGCAGTGCTAGTTATTTGTACCGTTTGGTAGGTCTGCTGCAAGCTTGGCGACAAAGTAGCTGGTTGATGCAGTGGGGAGAGACTTTAGGGGCGTTGTCGATAAGCCTGGTGTTTGCTCTGGCTCCCTTTGTGTCTAACGATCTGATCGGGGTGTTGTTGATTGCCGTAGCGGTCTTTTGGGTGCTGCTGACCCTATCAGATGAAGTTGGGGCAGAGGGGCAGAGGGGCGCTTGTGCAGAGGGGCAGAGGGGCAGAGGGGCAGAGGAGAGAGAAGAATTAGCAATTCCGAATTCCCAATTCTCGATTCCCAAATTTACGCCGATTCATTTGCTGGTATTGCTTTATTGGGGCATTTCTGTGGTGGCGACGGCTTTGTCGCCAGTGAAGGCGGCGGCGTTGACGGGATTGGTGAAGCTAACGCTTTATCTGCTGCTGTTTGCGCTGATGGCAAGGGTTTTGCGATCGCCTCGCGTGCGTTCTTGGTTAATTGCTCTGTACTTACATATAGCATTAATTGTCAGCGTTTACGGTCTGCGACAGTGGTTTTTTGGGGCAACGGCGCTGGCAACTTGGGTCGATCCAGAATCTCCTTTAGCTAAAACTACGCGAGTTTATAGCTATCTGGGAAATCCGAATTTACTTGCTGCGTATCTGCTGCCTGCGATCGCTTTAAGTTTAGCAGCTGTTTTTGCTTGGCGTGGCTTTCTTCCCAAAGCTTTGGCCGCAACGATGTTTGTCGTAAATTCAGCTTGTTTGATTCTAACTTTCAGTCGCGGCGGTTGGATTGGGTTTGTCGTTCTGTTGTTCGTCTTTTTGATATTGTTGGTTTATTGGTTGAGTATCCATTTACCTCGTTTTTGGAGGGTATGGTCGCTGCCGCTACTACTCGGAAGTTTGGCTGGGATATTGGTTTTGGGCATTCTGTTTGTAGACCCGTTGCGCGATCGCGTTTTTAGTATGTTTGCGGGTCGCGGGGATAGCAGCAATAACTTCCGCATCAATGTCTGGGCAGCTGTGAAAGATATGATTGGCGATCGGCCCATACTCGGCATTGGCCCCGGCAACAACGCCTTTAACAAAATTTATCCTCTCTATATGCGTCCCCGTTTCAGCGCTTTGAGTGCTTATTCTATTTGGCTGGAAGTTCCGGTGGAAACTGGGTTCATTGGATTATGTTGTTTCCTCTGGCTATTAGTGGTGACGTTTAACCAAGGTTGGCTGCAACTGCTGCGTCTGCGAGAATTAGGTAGCAAAGACGGATTTTGGTTGATGGGTGCGATCGCAGCTCTCTCAGCTCTGCTAGCTCACGGTACAGTAGATACAGTTCTCTATCGTCCCGAAGTCAATACCCTCTGGTGGATGATGATAGCTTTGATAGCTAGTTATTACACTATTTATCAACCTTTTCCGACTGAAAATTTGCCTCCACAAGACCAACTTCAGGAATAAGGTAAGTAGTTGCGCTTTAGCGCTAAAGCGCAACTACTTACCTTATTTTTAATTATCGTGCGCGTCAGGGATTTGTTTGAAGAGGGGGGATATGCGCTGGCTAACAGCAGTTTTGTTAAGCTATGCAGTTTTAGGATTCTTCTCAGCACTTTCGGCTTTGGCTTTGGCTTTGAGTTCGACTTTTAGTTGGGCTTGGGCTTGGGCTTATGCTTGGGCTTATGCTTGGACTTTTGCTTCGACTTTTGCTGGGAGTTCGGCTTTGTCTTGGGCTGAGGAAGAGTTACTCAACTCATTCAGCAAGTTTCACACATTTCTAATTTTGCTTGGAACTTCTTGGTTAGGACTAGGGTTAGGATGGTTGGTATATCAGATATTTCCGATATTTCGGTAAGATTACACTACCCTTCGTTGAGGTTGGCAATGGGCCGATATTTTGTCAGATTCTATTATAGAGATTTGTAAAACTAGGGCTATAAATTGCCAGTCGTCCTGAAAACTTATAGCAACCGCCAGGGCGGTTAAGACATTCTTAATTCCTGAAACCCTTGATTCTAAACCCTTCTTCCCTAGCCCCTAGCCCCTAGCCCGTAGTCCCTAGCTATATAATGATAATGTAGCCAATAAATCATAACGGTATCACCCACACTCGCCTGCGAATCAATTCGCTTTTCTTATAGCGAAAGTCCTCTGAAGAGGACTGAAAGAATATCAAAAAAATCATTCAAAAACAGCCATTATCTGCGTAGCAAGAAATCTACATATCCCATCTGCGTTCATCTGCGTTCATCCGCTTTCATCTGCGGTAAAAAATATCCAAACCTTGCACAAAGTCAGAAACTGGGTTTTTTGCCATTAATCCCACCGCAAAACCGAAATTTTTGGCAAAAAACCCGGTTTCTTAGGTCTAATAGCCTAGACTCCAAATTTAGATTTTCAGTCCTCTTCAGAGGACTTTCGCTATTAGCCTGGGGTTTGAACCCCAGGCGGGTCTGTTAGCAGATGTAATGGCTCTATAAACGAAAAATCATGCCCATTGCTTCCAAAATGCTTTTTCTTAAATCGATGAGTTCTTGAGTCATAACTCTTACCTTTACTCTTTTGGTATATTATTTTACCTATTTAATTTCCCATCTTCCCCACCAGGTAACTGAGTAGGGGCACGGCATAATTAACCTTATTTTCTACTGCAAAATATCTCGGACGCCGTGCCCCTACATATTTGTCTCTTAGGAGGACTTTCGCTATAAGAAAAGCGAATTGATTCGCAGGCGGGTGTGGGCGACAAGTATAATGGCGACTTAAAAATTCTTCATAGCGCGTTCCATCTCGCGCTTATCATCCCGTTTCTTCACATCTTCCCGCTTATCGTGCAGCTTTTTACCTTTGCCAAGACCGACAGTAACTTTAACCAAACCCTTCTTCAAATACATTTTTAAAGGCACTAAGGTTAAACCCTTCTGTTCCACCTTGCCAATCAGCTTGCGGATTTCCTCTTTGTGCAGCAGCAGCTTGCGCGTGCGAAGCGGCTCATGGTTAAAATACTGGCTAGTAGTTGAGTGAGGTGAAACGTGGACATTGAGCAGCCACGCCTCGCCATTGCGAATCAAGACGTATCCATCTCGCAAGTTAGACCTGCCCTCGCGAATGGCCTTGACTTCTGTCCCCTTCAGCTCAACTCCAGCCTCGTAAGTCTCTAGGATTTCGTAGAGATAACGGGCTTGGCGATTATCGCTAACGATTTTGATACCTTCGCTTTTGTCACTCATACTTGCTACTTTAGCGCGTGACATCCTCTTACGGCAAATCAAAAATTATGCTGTAGGCTTCTAAACCTTACGATGATTTCGCTTAGTCCGGCCTAATTGTAAAGTTTTATGTCGAACTTGACATTTAGCCGGTAAACAGTAACAATAGATACAGAAACAAATCGTTCATCTCTTCAAGTAGCTCAACCAGATAGTTGGTTAGGGACTCGGTGGAGACGGAAGTAGGGAATTATCCCGAAGGAACGCGCCTCACTTGAGTACATTTTGATTTTGAGGCGAAAACTATGAGCTATATCAACTACGAATCCAATCGCGGTACAGTCGAAACAAAAGCCCGTTCTCTAATGCTGAATCATCAGCGAACCATCAAGAATCGCCAGCAGTCTTTATTGAGTCGTTCTGGGGCGGAAGTTGGATTACCTAACGTTACTGAATAATAGAACCGCAACCGAGGAAAACATCACTTAGCTTTTCGGGTGAGTTCTCAACCGAGCTTGCTACTTTTAATGGATTGATCTAGCACCCCCAGAATGGGGGTGTATTTTTTTATTCAACGGGGTAGGATGTCATCAAGTCGAAGTTGCAGGTTCGGCAAGATGCTAGAAACGATCGCCTCACCAAGGCGGTACTGCTGCTGGAAATAGTCATCACCAATCAACTGACAGACCGTGAAGGTGGGCTGTTTGGGTCTACCGATGAAAGCGACTCCGCCAAGTCCTCGATAATCGACAATCCAGTATTCCGGGATTCCTAAGAGGGCGTATTCTTCAACTTTACGTGCGTAATCGGTTTCCCAGTTGGTGCTAACGACCTCGACCACGAGTTCGATCGATCGACCCAGGGTGATGATGGGTTCCTGTTCCCAAAGGGGTTCGCTGAGGAGAACAGTTTCATCAAGGACAACAATATCAGGTCTGCGGGCGGTGATGGCATCAGCGAAGGGGCGAATCAGGCAATTTCGGGGAATAAACCAGGGGAGTTGCGCGTTTGTAATGGCAATGCCGATTTTGGTCGCTAGTTTGCCGCCGACGGTTTCGTGGGGACCTGTGGGCTCCATATCCAGTAGTTCTCCGTCAGCCAGTTCGTAGCAGGGATTGTCGCGGTATTGGGCAAGAAAATCCTCGAAGGTGAGAAGTTTTGATGGTGCATAAGTCATAGGACTGTTTCCTACTGAGGATTCACCTTTTTTTACTCTAACACAGTTTAAAATTACTGTAAACTTTGTAAAACTAAGTAAAAAGGTATATTTATGACAGCAACATCATGGGATTTAATTCTCCGCCGATGCCTTTTACTCGATCGGGAAGTTGATATTGCAATTGCAGATGGCAAAGTTATCGCCATTGCCCCTAATTTGAGCGAAACTGCCCAGTTGGAATTGGACATAGAAGGAAAATTAGTTAGTCCGCCGTTTGTGGAGTCGCACATTCATTTAGATTCGGCTTTGACTGCGGGTGAACCTCGGTGGAATGAAAGCGGCACTTTGTTTGAGGGGATTAAAATTTGGGGAGAACGCAAGCAAAGTCTGACTCTGGAAGATGTGAAAGAACGGGCAATAAAAACTTTGCAGCAACAAGCATCTCAGGGTGTTTTATTTGTTCGCAGTCATGTTGATGTGAGCGAACCCAGATTGATAGCACTGCAAGGTTTATTGGAAATACGAGAATTAGTCAAAGATTGGATAACTTTACAAGTGGTGGCTTTTCCTCAAGATGGTGTTTATGGTCATCTTAGAAATGAGGAGTTATTGGAGGAAGCGCTCAAGTTGGGTGCGGATGCGGTGGGGGGAATTCCTCACTATGAGTTTACCCGCGAAGATGGGGTTAAATCGGTACATCGGATCTTTGAATTAGCGCAAAAATATAATCGCCTAATTGATATCCACTGCGATGAAATTGATGATGAACAATCGCGTTTTTTGGAAGTGGTGGGGGCTTGTGCAATTCGGAGTGGATTAGGTGAGAGAGTAACTGCTAGCCATACGACTGCGTTTGGTTCTTATAACAATGCTTATGCTGGAAAGTTAATGGGATTGTTGACGCGATCGCAAATTAATTTCATTGCCAATCCGTTAATTAATATTACTTTGCAAGGACGCACCGATACTTATCCCAAACGCCGAGGCGTGACGCGAGTAAAGGAATTGTGGCAAGCCGGACTGAATGTTAGTTTGGGATATGATTGTATCCAAGACCCCTGGTATAGTTTGGGGACAGGTAATATGCTGGATGTGGCGCACATGGCGGTTCATGTCTGTCAGATGACGGGGATGGCTGAGATAGATGCTTGTTTCGATATGGTGACAAGTCATGGAGCTAAAACTTTACATCTGGAAGATAATTATGGTATTAAGGTAGGAAAGCCTGCGAATTTAATTGTGTTGGATGCTGATAGTCGCTATGATGCGATTCGGCGTCGAGCGACTGTGCGTTATGTAATTTCGCAAGGAAGGTTGTTAGCCCAGACTGAGCCACCCGTCACACAGTGGAAAGACGATCGATCGTAAAAGTTTCACAATTCAGGAAAATCTTTCTCCTTATCTCCCCCCATTCGTGATATTTTAAGAAAACTACCCTTTTGTCAAGTAGGGAAGGGGAAAAGTTGATGAATTGAGCTTGGGTACAGGCTTTCCCAGGACTTTAACTATACCTAAGTATTGATTTTCTTTAGCTGGGGAAATGGTATTAAATTAACCATTGCACGGCAATAACTCTAAAAATAACAGGAATGTACCTATGCGATTTCTCAACCTGTTAAGTATAAAGACAAAATTCATAGTTATGATACTGGTGGTCAGCCTCGGCGCGATGTGGGCCAGCACCTTGATATGCTCTAGTGCTGGTAAAGCTCTTCTCACCGAAAGAGTCTTCAGCCAATTAACCAGCCTTCGCGCTGCTAGAACTTATCAAATCCAAGATTACTTTGAAAGACTCGTCCAGCATACCCAGACGCTTAGCGATGACTATATGTTCATTGCTGCCATGAAAGAGTTTAAGGCAGCCTACGCCGAGCTTACCAAAGCTAACGTCCCTGCCGAGTATAACACCAAGATTGATGCCTACTACACGAAGGAAGTTTTGCCCAGACTGGTGAAAACTACCGAAGGTAAACCTCTAATCGAAGCCTACATACCCAATAAAACTGCTACCCGTTACCTCCAGTACCACTACATCGCAGCTAACTCCAACCCTGTTGGCAAGAAATTTCTCCTTGACGATGCGGGTGACAAAAGCAAGTATAGCAGTGTTCACGCCCGCTACCATCCCCGTTTTCGCAACATAGCTGAACGATTTGGCTACTACGATATGTACCTAATCGACACAACGGGTAACATTGTTTATATGCTTTCCAAAGAAATTGACTTTGGCACAAACCTGATAGACGGACGCTACAGTCAGAGCAACTTAGGCAAGGCTCTAGCTGATTCCCTAAAAGCGAAGAGTACGGAGTTTGTAGAGATTGTCGATTTCGAGCCTTGGCAAGCGTCCTACGGAGCGCCAGCCTCATTCGTCGCCTCTCCCATTTTTGAAGGAACGGAATTGATAGGCGTTTTGGCGTTCCAGCTACCCATTGATGCCGTTAATCGCATCATGACAAATGATAATAATTGGCAAAAGATTGGTCTGGGCAAAACAGGAGAAACTTTTCTAGTCGGGAAGGATTATCTAATGCGCTCTGCGTCCCGTTTCCTGATTGAAGACCCAGAAGGTTATGCAAAAACCCTGCGAAACAACGGCGTCGATCAGAAGACCATTAACAAAATAAAAGAGTACAACACCTCAATCCTCCTACAGGAAGTGCGAACAAAATCAGCAGATGCAGGGTTGGCAGGTAAAGAGGGGACGTGGATTATCAACGATTATCGCGGTATTCCAGTTTTGAATTCATACGCGCCATTAGAAATCGATGGATTGAAGTGGGTTATCATCGCCAAGATAGATGTTTCTGAAGCCTATGCCCCGATCGACCACTTTCAAAAAAGAGTTTTGATTTCAGCTACTTTAATCATGCTGCTCATCACGCTATTGGGGATGTGGCTTGCCAACATCTTTACCAGACCCATCAAAACTTTAATGGCTGGTGCCCGCCGGGTGGGGGCTGGAGAATTTGATACAGTTGTGACATCGAAATCTAAAGATGAATTTGGAGAGTTAGCGAAGTCATTCAACGAAGCAGTAAGCAGCCTTCGCAATCACGCCAATCTGATCGAACAGAAAAATCGCGAAAATGAGAAATTACTCTTAAGAATACTTCCTGCCCCTATAGCCAAACGCCTCAAAGGTGGAGAGAAAAACATCGCCGAGCAGGTTTCCAATGTCACGGTATTGTTCTCCGACCTCCACCACTTCACCCACCTTTATCAATCAATGTCCGCTCAGGAAGTTGTTGCCCTGCTCAATGAAATGGTAACAGCTTTCGATGAAATGACCGAAAAATACGGTATAGATAAGATTAAAACCATTGGGGATGGTTACATGGCAGCCTGCGGACTGAGTGTGCCGCGTCTAGATCATGAAAAACGCATGGTAGAATTTGCTGTGGAAATGCTTGCTTTTGTCCGCCGATATAGTTATGAAAAAGGCTTGCACCTAGACCTAAAAATTGGTATCAATTCAGGAGATGTGGTGGCGGGCATCATGGGCAAAAATAAAATGCTCTACGACGTTTGGGGCGATACTGTCAATACTGCCAACCAGCTGAGGTCAGCTTGCCCGGCGGGAGCTATCCTGGTGTCCCAAAACATCTACGATCGCTTGGAAGACCTCTACGAGTTTGAGCGGGTTGGGGAAATCCAAGAACCTGGAAAACAAAAGCTAGTGGCTTGGCAACTGAAAAGTACCCAACAACCAGTAACTGCTAAAGCAACTAAGGAATGGGAATCTGATAAGTAGTATGAGCGCAAACTCCGAATGGTTGATTTGGGCGATAACAATAGGCTTTGGGTTCCCGCTCCTGGTAATTATGCTGGGAGAGGCTATTCATCATCTAGAAAGGCACGGTAAGCCGATCGCAGCGACATTGATACTCGTAAGGAACCTCGTCCTACCCGTTTTGGTGTTCATGCTGTTCGTTAATCATGTCGTTAACCTGGACGGTCGCGGGAATTTTGTAAAGATTATCGAAACGCTGTTCTGGTTATCCGTTATCCACGCCTCTCTCTCCCTGATTAATGCAGTCTTATTTGAAGACGCTGACGCAAATACATGGCGGGCACGAATGCCCAAACTGCTGATCGATCTCGCTAGACTGTTTTTGGTGCTGGCGGGAAGCGCGATCGTGCTGGCGGCAGTGTGGGGTGCCGATCTGGCAGGTCTGGCTACTGCTTTAGGCGTTAGCTCGATTGTGATCGGTTTGGCGCTTCAGGACACATTGGGCAGTATCATGTCTGGCGTTGCGCTTCTTTTCGAGCGCCCCTTCACGGTAGGCGATTGGTTGCGCGTTGGAGATATCGAAGGTCGAGTGATTGACATCAATTGGCGCTCTGTTCGCCTGCTCACATCCCAGCGCCAGGTGGTTGTCGTTCCTCATCAGTTTATTGGCAAAGAAGTAATCTGGAATTACAGCCAACCAGACGGCCTTTACAACCAAACCATCAGTGTTAGCTTCTCCTACGAGAGTCCCCCCAACTTGGTCAAGCAGGTGCTAAAAAGTATAGTTTTGGCTACACCAGGAGTATTGGCCGAACCGGAGCCAGAAGTTACAACTAAATCCTACGATCAAACTGCAATTAGCTACGAGGTGGAGTTTTTTGTAGAAAACTTTGAGGATGTGGGACACATACTTGACAGCTTTATGACGCGAGTCTGGTACGCAGCGCAGCGAAACAACCTCTCGCTCCATCAGTATCAATATGAATATTCCACGCAACCGCCGACCAAGACAGATAGCCCTTCAAATATGTTGGCAAAAAACCTGCACTCAATTCCTAGCTTTATGCCCCTAGCTAGAGAACAGGAGAGCTTGGCTGACCTAACTAAGGGAACCGTTGTACAGAAATTTGGTGCCGGAGAGACGGTTATCCGGCAGGGCGATCGCAGTAATGCCTTGTACATTATCATCGCCGGTCAGGCTGTAATCACTATCACGAACGACTTTGACAAGGAGCAGGAGGTCATGGCTCTCTCCCTGGGTGAGTTCTTTGGCGAGATGACACTCTTTAGTGGGGAACCGAGTCCAGTATCGATCGCCGCTATTGACGATTTGCAAGTTATTGTCATCTTTTCAGATGCTGTCAATAAGATGATAGAACGTCAACCCAGCTTTGCCCGCCAGGTCGGTCAAATTATAGAAGCACGAAGGAGTGCGATAAGTGCCGCTCAACAGGAAGATGTTTCGTCCAATCCTGGGGTTGAGTTACCTATAGACGTTTAATAATTTTATTTAAAAAAGATTGATTTCTGGGAATTTTGTATAGATGAATACATTGCGATCGCCATACCCTTGAGGCTTTCACTATCATTAAAAATGAAAAAGGGGTAAGTCCTAGTATTTGCCGAAAAAAAACTTTGCATATAACCAATTAATTGTCGCAAACATTGGCTTTGCCGCTACATATAGCAACCGATGAAAGTCAATTAGGACATTCTGAATTTCACCAAACCGTTCGGCTGAGCTATCACGGCGAAGCCCTTGATTCTAAACCCTTCTTCCCCTAGTCCCTAGTGCAGGATGGCGGAAATAACTCACCACTAAAAATTGCCAATGATTGCTCTGGAAATATTGATTTTTACCACTGACAACTGACAACTGACAACTGACAACTGACAACTGACAACTGACAACTGACAACTGACAACTGACAACTGACAACTGGCACTAGCTATATTTCAAAGCTGCGGCAAAATCTCCATCTTCGCCTAGAGCAAAGGCTTTTTTCTGCAATTCGTAAGCTTCCACTGGACTTTAGATTTTTTCTTGCTGGACAGTAGGTCGATCGCTCTTTTGCCAAAAACAGATCCGAGGAATTTGACAGACTTTTTTAGCTCCTTCCTCCCACTGCACTTGGTCAATGAATCGATCGACTTGTTTATACTGAGTAGGGTCAGGTTGGGATATATAAAAGGAGCCCACCAACATGACTAACGCATTAACGGCCATGCCAATCCCAAATGCCGTCATCATAGGGGATATTTTTTTGCGGGCTTTAGAAACAGGCTTGCTTTTGTCGGGCTTAGCTGGTGTTTTTGGTAGATTTGCTGTACGATCTGGGATGGCGATCGCGTCAGAAACTTCTGTTTCCGGTATCGCAAAGGCGAGATATTCTAAAGGTGAAGATTCAGAGAAAGAGTTTTGAGCTAAATCTTCAATTGGGTCGGACTCCTGGGTTGCGGTTTCTGAATCCGGCCCGATCGAATTTAACGAGATGTCTGGCGTCTGGAGAGCGATCGCATTTAGACTGTTCTGCGGGACTTCTAACTCGCGATTCGCTCCGACCGCATTCTGGAGTGCTTGCAGAGCCTCTGTTGCAGTTTGATAGCGTACTCTGTAGTCAGAGCGTACCATTTGGTTAAGTACAGAAACCAGTCGATCGCAAACTTGCACTTGTTGATGCCAGCTTGTTTGATTGGAATCTGCTTGTAACTGCGCTGGAGAAAGTCCCGTCAGTGCTTGAATAGCGATCGTACCTAGCGCGTAAATATCGCTATTAGGATGTGGCTGATATGCGAGCTGTTCTGGCGGTACGTACCCTGCTGGTTGAAGAGAAAAAGTAGCATCTAGCTGTTCTTGCTGGACAGATGGCGTCCGCACTGGCTGAAGTGCGCCAAATTCAATCAAAGAAAATTTGCCATCGTTAGCACGTTTAATTATATTGTTCGGCTTGATATCGCAATGGATAACGCCTTGAGTGTGAACAAATTCTAGGATACTTAAGACTTCTTGTAGCAGTTGGATAACTTGATTTTCCTTCCAGCGTTTGCCGCAGCGTTGGCTGGTCGGCAGTAGGGCGGAAAGCGGCTGTCCTTGAAAGAATTCTTGCACCAAGTAGAATCCGCGATCGTCTTCAAAGGAAGTCAACAGCTGGGGAATGCGATCGTTTGTGCCCAGCCGTTTCAAGGTGTCTGCTTCGCTGAGGAACTGACGCCTAACGCTTGCCAAGAAGTTGGCGTCGTTACTGGCGGGTTTGATATGCTTGATGACACATTTGGGTCTGCCTGGTGATAATATATCTTCGGCAATGTAACTTCGCCCAAATGTTCCGGCATTGAGAACTTGAATAATTTGGTAACGTTCTTCCAGTAAATTACCCAGCATTGGGTGACTCGCTTCTGTTTTCAACACTACTCTTGGCATACGACCCCTGTATTGATTCCCCAGATTTCTCAGAACCAGACGAAGCAGCGCATCAAATCTGCTCAGCTGGCAGAAGACGCCATCAGAGGGTAAACGCTGGGCTAGTTATGTAGAAACTCGGAGAGCTTGTATCTATATCAATGTCTTTCAACGAGGGATTTTGTCGTTCAGGATAAACTGAGGAATTTACTGAAAGCTTTGAGGTGGGGTGATTTCGTTTCCGCTTAATTACCTAACGATCGCCCAGCTAGGCGATCGCACTGAGCGCTTCGCCTGGGAGTCCGGTACTATAGTAATGTTGCCCAACACCGCAACAATCCGCGATCGCGAATATGCAGACGCTGTTGTCATCCCTGCCTTATCGAAAGACAGCAGATTGAAATCCCTCATTAGAGAGATTTAGCTTCTAGGTGATCTAATTAGATTTAAAACAGCCGATTAACTTTTTCATCCTCGTGCGAAATACGTCTGTGGTTAGTTCGCGCATTGCTACCAAATATCGCCGGGAAAAACCTCACCCCCCTAACCCCCCTCTCCTCCAGAGGAGAGGGTGAAGAATTTGTCCCCTCCCTGTTGCGGGGAGGGGTTGGGGGTGGGGTGGTAGCCCAGCGCATTGCGATCGCAGTGAAACCAACTTTGGGTTTTAGGGCCTCTAGCTTCCTTCCACTACCGGGGACGCATATCATCCTCGAAGCCACAATTTGAGGAGCTTAAATATCCGTGATGAAAATTAAGTTAGTTGTTCAAACATTTACTGCCTTTGCATTTGCGCTGGGTTGTACGGCTACCACCACTCAGACTGGTTCTGCTGAAAGCGCAAACTTCTTCTGCGGTGCAAGAAAGGATACTCCAGCCACGGTTGCGCGCACCTCGCGGGGAGACATCCCGGTAATTCGATGGGTTTCCACTTATTTTAGCGGTGCGGGTTATACCCCCTCAAGTCGCTGTGTCGAAGTTTCTAAGAGATTTCAGACTTACTACGACAATGGAACGCTCAATTACATTACCACTGGGATGATAAACCGCCAACCTGTAGTGTGCGTTGCTAAAAGTCCTGGCAGTGGTTGCAGCGAGGTGTTATTTACTCTTGAGAATACGGACGATCCCAACCAAGTTTTGCAAGAGCTATTGGATGTCCGCGTTGGCACTACGGCAGTTCCAATTACCAGAGGCGAGACCCAAGTTACGCAACAGCCGATCTACATTGATATAAAAGATTACCTAAGCAAAACTCCAGTCGAAGCAGGTATTACCCCCATCTCTGAAGTCAGCCCAGAAAAAGCGCCAGTGCGATCGGGTGCAACTCCTACGTTGGGGGAAAGCCTTGACAAAGTGAAGTCCTCGACTGAGGCTGTGACAGCGATCGAGCAAAGCTGGGAAAAGGATTATGAGAATTACTTTAAAGCCAATCTATCTGACACTTCCAGGGGCGCTCCTGAGATAGGAGAAACTTTGGCAAAACTCGCTACAGAAACAGGGAAAAAACCTGCGCTTATCTACGCGGTTCCAACACCGAACAAGCTGGAATTGGTATTAGTCCTTCCTGGGGGTAAAACTATTCGTAAGAGCATAGCAGAAGCTAATCGCTTGGCACTGGGAAATGCAACGAAACAGTTCACTCAAGAAATCACAGATCTGACAAAATTAAATACGACCAGTTACTTGGCTCCAGCTGGACAATTGTATAAGTGGATAATCGCACCTTTGGATGCCGATCTGCAAAATAATAAAATTGATACTATCATCTTTTGCATGGGTGGCGGTCTGCGTAGCATACCGCTGGCAGCATTGCATGATGGCCAAAAGTTTTTGGTAGAAAAGTACAGCATCGCACTTATCCCTGCTTTCAATATGACCGATACGCTGTACAGGGATATTAAGAATTCGCCTGTATTGGCAATGGGAGCGTCGGAATTTAAAGAACAAGCTCCCTTGGCTGCTGTTCCTGTGGAATTAGCAGCTATTATGGAGGATCTTTCAGGTGTGCTTTGGCCTGGTTCTTGGCAAGGGAAACAGTTTTTAAATCAAGAATTTACTTTAGATAATTTAAGGGCGCAACGCGCTTCGCAGCGGTTTGGAATTGTTCACTTAGCAACTCATGCGGAGTTCAAGTCTGGCGCACCGGGAAACTCTTACATTCAGTTTTGGGATTCTAAACTGACACTGGATCGAATGAGGCAAATGCAGTGGAATAATCCGCCAGTGGATCTGTTGGTATTGAGTGCCTGTCGCACGGCGGTGGGAGATAAAGATGCGGAGATGGGATTTGCGGGTTTGGCAGTTAACAGCGGTGTTAAGACGGTGCTGGCTAGTTTGTGGAGTGTTAGCGATGAGGGAACTTTGGCGCTGATGACTGAGTTTTATCAGCACTTAAGGGTAGTGCCGATCAAAGCTGAGGCGTTGAGGCAGGCGCAGATAGGTATGCTGCGGGGAGATGTGCGCTTGGAAGGTGGTCAATTGCGCGGGCCAATGCTCAGAGGTGGGATGTCTCTGCCAGCTAAACTCGCAGCGGCACAGGCGAGAGATTTCAAGCATCCTTTTTATTGGGCAGCTTTTACGATGATTGGTAGCCCTTGGTAGTGCTTTAACCGAGTGATCTGTGCCAAAATTGATAGCAATTTGAAATTAAATATTGAGTCAAGAACTGAAGATTATGACTATGAAATTGTCTGGGCAGATAAAACTAAAGCTCTAGTATAGCAACCGCCTTGGCGCTTAAGTCATTGAGCGAAGTCGAAATGCCCACTTTGTCATTGCATTTTAACTCCGCTGAATGAGCAAAAATGCACTAAGCGCCTTGGCGACTGCTATAACAGCTACAGCTAAAAAGCCTGGATTAAAAAGTTATATGGGCGCAGTTTCTATCCAAGACGAATCGGTTACAGATAAAATTTGCGAGACTAACGAACCATCAAATTCGCCTCCTAGTACACATCAAGGTTTTGGAAAGAATTTTCAATGTCCTTATGGATCTTCAGCGGTTTAAGGACTTTTGTAACTTCAGAATAAATTGCTTACGAACAAAAGCAGCCGAGGGGCACAGGGGCTTTAAGAATAGGCGATCACCATCCAAAGTAGTTATATTTTAAGCTACGATTTTAAGATTGACATTGAAATTGGAATAATAGGTTCAAAGTCTGCATTAACGATTCCAGTTATCATACAGATCTTTTCGTGCGTTCACCGAATCGACGTACATAGCGGGAACCGATGCGGACAATCCAGATTTGAGCGTCTGGGTGATGCGCTTCGAGGCGTAAGCAGGCAGCTATTTCACTTGCATCAATTTCAAAAGCTCCGGTTTCGATGTCGATCGCTACAATTTTGCCACGATCGCTTGCTTCAACTAAGGGGCGGATTTGAGTTTCGTAGATCAGATCGCCGCGTTGGGCAAATTCTTCTTTGCTATAGCGGGGTTGCCCGACTGCCATTCGTTTGACCTCTGCATAAGCTAAGTGCTTGCTGTGGTTCGGTTTTCAGTATACTAATGTCAGAAAAATAAGCTATAATTTCAGACAATATAACCCATTGCAGAATAGCCATGATTAGCATTGCAGACAAAATTATGAACCGGATTCGCGGATATGGTCGCGGTCGGTGGGTTTTTACGCCTAGTGATTTCCTCGACCTTGGTAGTCGAACCATTATAGATAAAGCACTGTCCCGTTTAGTTAAAGATGGTTCACTGCGGCGTATAAGCAGAGGTTTGTACGATTTTCCTCGCATGAGCAGTATTTTAAAGCGTCCGGCTCCACCAAATGTTGATGCTGCTATCAAAGCATTGGCAAGACGAGATAACATCAAGTTTATGCCAGATGGCATTGTTGCAGCGAATAGCTTAGGCTTGACAAATGCTGTTCCTGCTAAGATGGCTTATCTTACTGATGGTACGACAAGAACCTTAAAAGTGGGAGGTTGTACTGTTCATCTCAAACACGCCAAAAAGCACTTAATGTCGTGGCTGGATCGCCCAGGGTTAACAGTGGTTTTAGCCCTAGATTGGCTTGGCAAACAAGCAGCTTCTGGAACGGAAGTTATTAATAATTTGCGATCGCGTTTGCCTGATGATGTTAAACAAGACTTGCTCAAAGGTAAAGATCTTTTGCCCTCTTGGATGGCGAGAATTGTAGATAGCATTACTCAGAGTGTGAGCATTGCTGCATGATGAATCAAGAATTTAAACGCTTTCTTGAATTATCTCAGCAAGATCGCAAGGATGTATTTGAGGCTGAAGCCGAGAACCTTGATACTCGACCAAGCTATGTAGAAAAAGACTTTTGGGTTTGCTTAGTCCTCGATATCCTCTACAATGGTTTGAATGAGGATCATCCTCGGCTTCTCTTCAAGGGTGGAACTTCACTGTCAAAAGGATATAACTTAATCGATCGTTTCTCTGAAGATGTTGATTTTACAGTCTTCCGTGAGGATATCGGTTTTGATGAAAGCAAAGATCCCGCAGTACCAGGAATATCTGGGAAGGAACGAAAGCGCCGTTCGGAAAGTATAATGCAAGCCACTTCTCAATATATTTGTAACAAGTTGAGAGAAGATTTAGAAACTATAGCTTTGACTGTAGTATCTGGGTGTAGGGTAATAAGGGATACAGAAGATCGAGATGAATCAACGCTCCTATTTCATTATCCCAGCCTATTTGCAGAGGTTAGCGCTGCGTATATTCAGCCTCGCGTCAAACTTGAAGGCGGTGGTCGTTCAGCACTCGATCCTCACGAAAAACTTGCGATCGAGGCTTTGATTAACGGTACGCTTACAGATTGGGACTTTTCAGTACCCAATATTATCACAATTAAGCCAGAGAGAACTTTCTGGGATAAGGTGATGATTTTGCATGGTTGGTCTT
Organism: Argonema galeatum A003/A1; assembly: GCF_023333595.1. Lineage (GTDB taxonomy): Bacteria > Cyanobacteriota > Cyanobacteriia > Cyanobacteriales > Aerosakkonemataceae > Argonema > Argonema galeatum. The sequence continues at coordinate 134,712 of NZ_JAIQZM010000014.1, read as the reverse complement.
GTGGACATAGAGATGAAGAACGCTTACCGATCGATCGTCAACGAATCTCTCGTCATTATTATGACGTGGCGATGATTTACCAAAAGCTGGGTCGAGAAGCAATTTCCGATCCAAATTTGAGAGAGGATGTTCGTCAGCACACTCAGGATTTTTTCAATAGAGCTTGGATGAAATTGGAGGAGGCGATACCGGGATATTTTAATTTAGTTCCAAAAGGTAAATTGCTTGAAACTCTTAGAAATGATTATCAAGCTATGCAGGGCATGATGTTAGGAAATCCTCCTAATTTTGAAACAATTGTAGAACAATTAGAACGGCTTAAAACGGCTATTAACAAAGAGATTTAATAGCCAAATCAACAATTTTTATGTATTATATAAATAAGGATTAATTACTTTAATTCAGAAAACGTTGAATGGAAAAATTGTAGGATCGTAAATAATTGGCGATCGATCTAATTTTAGCAGTCAAGAGTCGGCGATAATGCTACGCATCGCTGGCGCGAGCGCACTCGATTTAAGTTCGATATGAAGCGATCGCTAGCGCATCACCGACTATTTTGGCTCTGTCCGCGATCGCGACTTGTTAAATTTAGTCCATCACGCAGGGACTTGCACAAGAGCAGCGATCGCACTTCCCAAACGAGTGAAATGATTGGGATTAAGAGTTAGGATAACACCAACTTCAGCTTTAAGGGCAGCTTGAGCAATTAAAGCATCAAAAATACCGCCACCGGGAATGTTTAAAGTTGCCATTTGATTGATGGCAATTTGATAGTCATTGGAGAGCAGTGGAATCACTTCAAGATACTGCAAAACATCTACAATAATACTCTGAGCTTGTTGGGTAGTAATGCGTGGCTGAATTGGCAACCGCGTGATTACAGAATAGGTTTCTGCTAAGCTGTGAGTTGAGATAAACCCTTGAATTTGTTTAGATTCTGCTGCTTTGAGCCTTGAAAAGCAAACAGAATGCTTGGGATGATTGACAATTAATGCAGGAACCAAAACAGAGGTATCAAACAATACTTTCATAAAGCCATTTGATCCTGAATACGTTCTTCTCTTAAGTCATCTATGAAAGTATTAAGATCAAAGCTTTCTGGTAATTCTGTATCTACTACTAAGATTCCTGATTTTCGATAGATTTTTGATTGGTTAGATGGCGGTATATTTGTTAATTCCGAATTTTGTTCGGGATGTTTTTCTGCCGCTTTCTGGCTTAAAGCATCAATTTTTTCGGCTACAGCTTGCCAAATAAACTGTTCTGGTGAGAGTCCCTGAATGGTTGCCCATTTTTCGATATTTTGTTGGAGTTGAGGTGGAAAGTTCATAGGAATAAATACAAAGATAGGCTCAAAAAATTAAAGGCGATCGCTCTAAGTTTAGCAGCCAAGAATTGGCGATAATGGTAGGCATTGCTGACGCGATCGCATTCGATTTAAGTTCGATGTGAAGCGATCGCTAGCGCATCACCGACTATTTTGGCTGCGTCCGCTCCAACGGCTTGTTAGACTGCTTTTTGGCGACAATTTCACGTCTTCCCTGCCGCTTTCAGCTTGCTGTTTCCGCAAATCAGCAAAAATTGCGTTTAAGTCGTAGTTGAATGACTTTGCATATTCGTCACGAATGCGGTGGATTTCTTCTAATATTTCATTTTGCAACATATTAACGTTCCAACAGTTCGTAAGGTGTACAAAGGATGGGTAACTCGTATCCGAAGTCAAGGCTGATTTCTGCAAGCTTTCTCTGAATTTGCGCGTTGGCAATGTGCTTACAATTCCAGGTTAACAGGTAATCTAAACCGTGAACGGTAGCTGCTGCAATGTGAGATGTATTAGATTTTTTTATTTAAACCACAGATGTAGGCGCAAGCCTTCCCGCAGGGTACACAGTGCGATGTAGGTTGGGTTGAGGTACGAAACCCAACAAATGCGATAGGTTTCGCTGATTCCAAACCAATTATGGAGATATTACCCGCGCATTCACCCGCCTGCGAATCAATTCGCAGCGTCATAGCGAAAGTCCACTAAAATGGACTGAAAACTATCCTAAAAACCATCAGCGATATTGATGAAATTATTGAAATTTATTTTTGCAATAATTATACTATCGATATTAATAATTTGCGGCCAAACAAGCTAAAATATTAACATTCACCATGCCAAGGAGATGGAAATGCAAGTCAAAGACATGACAGTTGAACAACTCTCAGACCTAATTAGGCATATTGTCGAACAATGTCTGGACGAGTATTTTGGAGATCCTGATGAAGGAAAGGAAATTAAAGCAGAAGTTAAGCAGCAGTTGATAGAATCATTGAATAGCACAAAAGCTGGGGAACGCGGTATCCCACTTGATGAAGCTGTCAAAAAACTAGGATTAGATCGCTAATGGACTACTCTGTTGAGTTAAAGGCAGAAGCCCTTGTTAGCTTGGAAAGGCTAACCCAAGTTGTGAAAAACCGCATCACCCGTAAAATCTATTGGTTAGCTGCAAACTTCGACTTGATTACCCCTGAATCTTTGACAGGGAATTTGGCGGGTTTGTTTAAGCTAAGAGTTGGTGATTACCGGGTAGTTTATTCCTTCAGCACGGAATCAAGGATTATCACTATTCACAAAATTGGACACCGTAGCGAAATTTACGGTTGATTGACTCAAATTTTGCAATACCAAAACAAATTTTACTATATGAAGGCTTTGGCAGAAATCGAAGCAGCGATTAAACAACTTCCAGAAAATGATATCCGCCAATTGGCTGGTTGGATTCAGAACTATTTAAATGAAAAGTGGGATAGACAAATGGAAGAAGATTTGGCAGCAGGTAAATTAAATGCTCTGATTGCGAAAGCAGAAGCAGACATAGCAGCAAATAACGTGAGGGATATTGATGAAATCCTTGTTAGGCAGGCTTCAACAACTTAACTAAAAACCTAGTAGAGCCTTTTGAACTTCCTTCGGTGAGACTTGAACTAGATTTTCAGTCGTGACATTTTCGTGCTGATGACTCAACTCAACCATTCCGCCAACAGCCTTTACAAGCCTAAGTTGACGATAGGAAGACTGGTTTGGGAATACTTTTACTTGTCGTTCAAGGACACCATAATTGCCTGTAAGTTTATTTTTGTAAAAGGGTTTACTCATTTCTCTCTAATTCCTATTTATTATTGATCGAGTTCTTCGTTATTCTTGATTTGTTTAATAGACATCTTTAAATGGTGTAAATTTTATTGCTCTGGCATCAGTCCCCTGGTTATCCAAGTCGAGTTCCCTGCAAATAACTTTATAAATATCTGGAGGAAATCCCCCATGAAAATCCCATTCTCTGCCTGCTTCTTCCATTCTCACAATACCTGAGATATTTGGATACCTATAACCAAGTTGATGTTCTTTAATATATTTCGAGAGTTCCTTACTATGTGTAAATTTTAAAGGACGCATCTCTGCTAATAGTTGCTCTAACTCATCAGCTTCCGGTTTTGTTAACTTATGATCCTTAGCTATTCTTCTAATTTCATTTTCTCGTAAAGCTTCTGCCTCCCTGCGTCGCTCCTCCTCTGCTGCTCTAAGTTGACTTTCTAAGTTATCTCGCTCAACACTTAGTTCATGTCTGCGATCAACCCCAACTAACTCTGTTGTCACAAGGTCAAGCCAACTAGGTTTTGGAGAGTCTACATTTTTCCAGATACTCTCTACTTTTTGGATCAAATCACATAATTCATGCTTGTAGCTTTGAGGGATATTTTCTGTGCTTAGCCAAACCTTACTAACTTGTTCGCCTTTTTCATTTTTTTCAATTTCATACCAGAAATTAACTGTTCCAAAAGCTTCGCTATTGTCCAATTTTTGGGCTAATTCAGGATGTTTATTCTTGATTTTTTTGATGTGAAAGAAAACTTTTCCATTAGGATCAAAAAAAGTACGACCGACAAATCCAAATCCTCTATCAGGATTGTAGCTTTTGATATTGCCGAAGTCTATTGTCATAAAACCAGTTCTACTCACTTACCACAAAGTGGCATATCCTTTCTGCGGTATAACTACGCTATAAACAAGTATTCCCTGCTTACGAGGGAAACTCTCAAGCAAGCCTAACTATTTTAGTATACCGACTGGAAATTTCTCTTCAAAAACCCGCTTTCTCAGGTCGGTTTACACTCCACCCGAAAATCCCCACAGCGCTAAGATAGTTAAGCACGATCGCACTCTGTCTCTCATGTCCCACGCTGCCGACACCAAAAACGGTCATCTTCCCAACGGGGTAAATCTGAATAACCAAAATTCGATTCGCATTCGGGGTGCGAGGCAGCATAACCTGAAGAATATCGATTTGGAATTGCCTCGCGATCGCCTCATTGTCTTCACTGGCGTCTCTGGTTCCGGCAAGTCTTCCCTCGCTTTCGATACGATCTTCGCCGAAGGGCAGCGTCGCTACGTGGAATCCCTGAGCGCCTACGCGAGACAATTTCTGGGACAATTGGATAAGCCGGATGTGGATGCGATCGAAGGTCTGAGCCCAGCAATCTCGATCGACCAAAAATCCACTTCCCACAACCCGCGTTCCACAGTCGGGACGGTGACGGAAATTTATGATTACCTCCGGTTGCTGTTCGGACGCGCTGGCGAACCTCATTGTCCGCATTGCGATCGCTCGATTGCGCCTCAGACGATCGACCAAATGTGCGATCGCATTCTGGAACTTCCCGACGGTACGCGCTTCCAAATCCTAGCACCCGTCGTGCGCGGGAAAAAAGGCACTCACCGCAAGCTACTTTCCAGTCTCGCCTCGGAAGGATTTGTGCGCGTTAGGGTAAATGGGGAGGTTCGACAACTCGATGAAAATATCGAGTTAGATAAAAATCATACACATAATATAGATATCGTCGTTGACAGGCTGATTAAGAAACCCGATATTCAGGAGCGTCTGGTCGATTCTCTTAGCACCTGCTTGCGGCATTCACAGGGAATTGCTGTTATTGAGGTATTAAATAATACATCGGATAAGGTAAGCGCGTCGCGAAAAGATAGTACGTATATAATAAAGGATGGGGAAAACGGTGTCAATAGCTATGCAGAATTACCGCCAGAATTGATATTTTCAGAGAACTTTGCTTGTCCCGAACATGGCGCGGTAATGGAAGAATTATCGCCGCGTTTGTTTTCTTTTAATTCGCCTTACGGTGCTTGTCCGAACTGTCACGGATTGGGAAGTTTGCGAACATTTTCCCCAGACTTGGTAGTGCCAGACCCAAAAGCGCAGGTTGTAGGAGCGATCGCACCTTGGGCGGAAAAGGAAACTTCTTACTATACTTCCTTGCTTTACAGTGTGGGAAAAGCACACGGGTTTGAACTGCACGCGCCTTGGCAGCAGTTAACGGCGGAACAGCTACAGGTGATTTTGTACGGTTCCGAACAACCGATTTGGATGCACGATCGCAACGATTACAGAAAGTATACCGGGGTAATTTCCATGCTGCAACGGTATTACGACGAAAGTGCATCGGAATTGCAAAAGCAGAAGTTGGATCGGTATTTGATCGATCGACCTTGCGAAGTTTGTCAGGGTAAGAGGTTGAAACCGGAAGCGGTATCTGTGAGGTTGGGGCAGTATCGGATTTTGGATTTGACGGGAGTTTCGCTCGCCGAGTGTAAGGAAAGGATTAACGATCTGAAGTTGAGCGATCGACAAGCGCAAATTGGGGATTTGGTACTGCGAGAAATCAAAGCGAGGTTGCAATTTCTCCTCGATGTCGGGTTGGATTATCTCAGTTTAAATCGTCCGGCGATGACACTTTCCGGAGGAGAAGCGCAACGCATTCGTCTCGCCACGCAGATCGGTTCTGGATTGACTGGCGTCCTCTACGTTTTGGACGAACCAAGTATCGGTTTGCATCAAAGAGATAACGGTCGGTTGCTGAAAACTCTCACCAAACTTCGCGATTTGGGAAATACATTAATAGTAGTAGAACACGACGAGGAAACGATTCGCGCCGCCGACCATTTAGTTGATATTGGCCCTAGAGCGGGGATTCACGGTGGGGGGATAGTAGCGCAAGGGAATATAGAGACTTTGTTGGCGGCGGAAGTTTCGCTGACGGGTGCATATTTATCGGGAAGACTGGTAATTGAAACACCCGCACAGAGAAGAGAGGGAAATGGGAAATCCCTGCTCCTAAAAAATTGCTATCGCAATAACCTTAAATATATAGATGTGGAAGTTCCCCTTGGTAAACTTGTCTCCGTTACCGGAGTTTCCGGTTCAGGAAAATCTACCTTAATTAACGAATTGCTTTATCCAGCTTTGCAACATCACCTGACTCGCAAAGTACCTTTCCCCAAAGAGTTGGATACTGTCAAAGGATTAGACGAAATCGACAAAGCAATTGTGATCGACCAATCGCCGATCGGTCGCACTCCCCGTTCCAATCCAGCTACCTACACGGGAGTCTTCGATGTCATCCGCGATATCTTTTCCCAAACCATCGAAGCGAAAGCTAGAGGTTACAAACAGGGACAATTTTCCTTCAATGTGAAAGGTGGAAGATGCGAAGCTTGTGGCGGACAAGGGGTGAATGTAATCGAGATGAATTTTCTGCCGGATGTGTACGTGCAATGCGAAGTTTGTAAAGGCGATCGCTACAATCGCGAAACCCTGCAAGTGAAGTACAAGGGGAAGTCGATCGCAGATGTTTTGAACATGACGATCGAAGAAGCTTTGGATATCTTCCAAAATATTCCCAAAGCAGTCACCCGCTTACAAACTTTAGTCGATGTCGGTTTGGGTTACATCCATTTAGGACAATCCGCACCCACCCTTTCCGGCGGCGAAGCGCAACGAGTGAAATTAGCAACCGAACTATCTCGTCGCGCCACCGGAAAAACACTCTATTTAATAGATGAACCCACAACGGGTTTATCATTTTACGACGTTCACAAATTGCTGGATGTCTTGCAGCGATTGGTGGATAAAGGTAATTCAATTTTGGTGATCGAACACAACTTAGATGTAATTCGCTGCGCCGATTGGGTAATTGACTTAGGGCCGGAAGGTGGCGATAAGGGAGGAGAGATTATTGCAGTGGGAACGCCGGAAGAGGTGGCGAAGTGCGATCGGTCTTATACTGGGCAATATTTGAGGCAGGTGTTGTTGCAGCATCCACCTGTATCTTGTACCCAATAAGCTATTTCTTGAAAAATACTAAAGAACAAGTACTATTTCCTTTATGATAGTGGGAAGCCTTTACACACAGGTCGGTACATATTATATTTCGGCTTTTTCTCTAGTTCTACTTTTTCCATCTCCATATAGTTACCCTGATATCCAAGCATAGAAAGAATTGTACGTATAAACAAACTTTTAAGCTTTGGTGTAAAATATACTCCTGGTTCAACATCCAACCCACCATAGCCATTATGTATCAATTTATTTCTAGCGCCTATGAATTCAAGCTTAGGAAATAGATCATCGTATTTGACTTTATAATAGTCAAGCATTATTTGAAGAGAGGTTCTAAGATTACCGATTTTGTTATAGTCACCCTGATCGAAAGGTTTTACTAATATCTTGTTAAAAATATCTACTTGGCTAATAATTTTTTCTTTTTCTTCCTGTGAGATATTGTTATCTGAACTAATGAGTTGTTTTTCTTCTTGGAGTATGTTAGCAAAAGCACGCAATATTTTTTCTTTTATTCTCCTGTAATTTCGTGTTGGTAGCACGCTATTACTAACATCTTTGTTATGTTCGTAATTAAGTGTTTCTAAGGCAGTACATAAAAATATGAATTGCACTGAATTCATATCACTAGATAAGCTGTCTTGATACCAACTAAGTGCCAAACCTAAACCTTTTTTATCAAATTTATCATAATTAACCTCATTAGCAATCTTGGAAATAAAATCTTCAAGATCTTGAATAACCTCAATATCTCTCTTTTTAAGTTTAGGATTACCACCAATCCAATATTCTATAATTTGGTTTTGCTCATGCTCTACTTTGAATGTTTTTAGTTGATAAATTGACTCTGTAGTATGCCCGGATGCAAAAGATAATATTAAATTAAACCAAGTGTAGTAATTTTCATATTCATAATTGATTACCTCATCAACAGGTAACTTTTTAAACTTTATCTCAGCATTTAGTACTGCATCTATTAAATTTTTTCCTTCTTCAATTCTGATTGGTTTAACGCTAATTTCTGCTTGAGAATCAAGAAATGATGTAGCAAATGGTACTCTAATCGGCAAATCAACAATACCGTATGTAACCTCTAAAAGATTACTTTCTTCTTTTTTAATATTAGGCGAATAATCTATAGATAAATTACTCAATCCTATGAAAGATTTTCCTGCATCTTTATGTATATTTTTATATAATAAATTATTACTAAAAGATATGCTTATATTGTATTTATAAACTTCCGCTAATACATTCCATCCTTCAGTAGTTTTGCCCTCTATCTGATAAATTCCTTCATAACCATGATCAATTAATACTTTTTCTAAACCTTCAAACTGGAAAGGCCGCAAGATTTTTTTTGCGTAATCCTCTTCTGGTGGTAATTGTTCTTCGCTACTCCTAACAATCTCACTTTGTTTATATGAATATTTTTCACCCACGTCAATAAAAATTTTTTCATTAATTTCTCTTACTGTTATGGGATTGCATTCAAGCATAACTAAACCATTGGCATAACAGTAAATAACAGCATTATTGATATCCACGGTAAATTCATCATTGGCATTAGCTTGTTTGAAAATCCCATTAAATTTAAATTGCTTAAAAATTGGCATATTTGTTAATTTAGGCAAAGTTTCACGTCTGCGATAAACCCAAACATCCAGCAACTTCATTTCATGGGGTGCATCGCACTGAATTATATCTAAATCAATCTGAATGTCTGCTGGAAAATCAGCCATTACTTCTGTCTCAACGCATGACATGGCTTCTCGTTCTTCCTCAGATATAAAACCATCGAAATAACAAAAGATCGCGATACTTTTTTCATCCCATCCCACCGTTACGCCGCGAAGTGCTGGTGAAACTTCTCCCAGAAGCGCTCTTTGAACTGATAAAATTACCCTAGCTCGCATTTCAACTATCTGCATAATTTCACGGCCTCGCTGGAACGATGTGAACTCCTGCTTGGGAATAGTGCAAGATTCCCTTTGATGTTAGTGTAGCAACTCCGGCACTAGGATCGATGTACTCTCCAATAATTTCGCCAAAATCCACACGCTCTTTAAATCCTGGTTGTCCAAAAGTACCTTTGAGAGGTTGTCCCGTTCCCGCAAAACGATTGATGAGCTCTTGCGGATCTGGATGGGTTAATATGCTTTTACCAGGGATATAATTTGGATGACCGGGGATATGCTTACCCTGCTTAGCAAAATCAATATTTAGTCTTCCGTGAGTCACTTCTGTGCCAGACCTACTAGATACACTATTCAAAAATTGAGAGGAACGCTTCTGAAGGTGCAGGCAGATTTTCCATCACAGATATGAAAAATCGACTATCGCGTTCGGACAGCGCCAGAGACTCATCCTCATAAGTTACAGGAACGTTTCTCTTATAATTTAAAGTTTTGTGCCTGCGTTTTAAGGAAGTGCAGAAAGCTTTTTTCTTTCGCTTATTCGGAATACCTTTTTCTTTTGTTTGTAAAGGTGACATGAGGTTGCACTTGAAGTTTTCTATGTTTTTGCCTAGCATTAGGTAATAGTCAATGGTTAAGTTAGATAGATAGCAGTAATGGTCGTTTAATATTTGTAACTACAGTTATATTAATGATATACGAGTATTCGGATCGAAGTCAAGTCTCGGCAAAAGAGAAAATGCGATCGCACTTTGGATATGTGCGAGTTTGGGAGTGCGATCGCTAATAAATCTGCTAAAATAATCAATACCCAACTCTTCTGGAAATTGAAGGCAACCAAACAGATGAACAATATCTTCTTTGACTATGCCTAAAAAAATTAGAGATCTCAAAAGTTTACTTTTAAAAGCAGGTTTTGTCTATCGTTCAGCCAAAGGAAGTCATAGTCGTTGGTATCATACTTTATTACCAGGCGATCCGATCACCATTTCAGGTAAAGATGGGGATGATGCTAAAGCATATTTAGAAAAAGAAGTTAATCAAAAATTAGCTAAATTACAAAAAATTCAAGAAAAGGAGTCAGAAGAATGAAATTACCTTATACTATTGTGATCCAATGGAGTGAAGAAGATGGATGTTATTTAGTCCATTTACCAGAGTTTCCTACTCAACAATTTCACACTCACGGAGATACATATCAAGAAGCTTTAAGCAACGCTCAAGAAGTTTTGGAATTACTCGTTGAAGAATATCAACAAGACGGTAAACCTTTACCTCAACCTAAACCGCTAGTTACTATTTCTCAAGTTGCTTAGGGTGTGGGGTGTGGGAGTGCTGGAAGAGCCTCTAAATTTTCCCCCTCCCTGTTGCGGGGAGGGGGTGAGGGGGTGGGGTAAGCTATCCGATTAATTGACGCTCAAAATTGACCACTTAACGGTTTGACTGCCACTGTTGTCAAAGTATATGTATTGTTGGTCATTGTTGATGAACGATACGGTTTCGCCAGGATTGAGTTCAACTGTCTGTTCCTTGCCGTTAGCAACAGCTCGATCGTCTTTTACCGCCACCAGTGCTGCTGGCGTTATGCCTTGGAAACGCATATATGGTTCTCGCCCCGTATTCGCCGGATTGCCATTGGCATCTACCATGTTAGCGATCGGGGCGTTGTTGTCGCTCCACCCGTAGTTCCACGTTCCCTCAGCTTGAATTTTTAATGTTATTTTTTTGTCCGATTCGTTAATCAAGCTGGGAAGGTTTTCTTCTTCAGTTGCGAAAACAATAAGTTCGCCGCTAGGTAGGGGAAAGGTTTTATTGTCAGGGCCAGAGACAATAGATTCTTCTTTAGTTGAAGTAGAACCGTTACCGTTCTTGATGCTGGCAATAGACCACTTAATCGTGAGACTGCCACTGTTGTCACCGTACACACCCGGTTGGTCATTGTTTATAAACGATACAGTCTTGCCTGGTGGGATCTCGATCGTATGTTCCTTGCCGCTTCCCACAGGTTTGCCATCAATTACCGCCACCAGTGCCGCTGGCGTTACGTCTGGGAAACGCATATATGGATTTCGTCCGGTCTGCGCCGTATTGCCATCGCCATCCACTTGACTGGCGAATGCGTCTTTACCTCCGTAACTCCACTTTCCCTCAGCTTGAATTTTCAATGTTATCGTTTTGTCAGATTGGTTGGTCAAGCTAGGAAGGTTTTTTTCCTCTTTTGCGAAAACGGTAAGTTCACCGCTGGGTAGCTTTATGCTGGATTTGGTCATGGTTTTTTTTAGTTGCTCGTTTACAGGAGTTACTTTACCATAGACGCCCTCAGTAACTTGTAATTTCTTTAACTTTTTTTTATAAAAGCTATGATTTTTATGATTTAAAATACTAATGACTCCACATGAACAAAAAAAACGTAACTGCACCCACAAAAATAGGTCTTCCGTACTTACTATGCTATTTGAGCAGAGGAGCAGATGAGAAAATCAATAAAAATGTTCTTAACTGAACAAAAACATAGTAAATACGGAAGAGCCGATTTTCACTCCTCCAGCCACTGCCAGCAGCTGATATTAAAACCAAAACCTTCTACGGCAAGAGCAGCGACATAGCCAGTCACAGGGGTAAAATCTTGAAGCAACCAATTAGCAGCTGATTCGGTATCGCTTTTGATACTAAGTAGCTTAGCTGGTTCTCCTGGAGATAAGGAAACATCAAATCCATCCAGGGGTAAACTTAATCCATCTCCAATTGCTTTCACATAAGCTTCTTTGCGAGTCCAGCAATTATAAAATGCTGCTTGTTGTTGACTGCGATCGAGGTCGCGCAGTACACCATATTCTTGGGAGGAAAAGAAACGTTTGGCAATTTGTTCGGCATCGTCAATGGGACGGATTTGTTCGATGTCGATACCGAGATTGCGATCGCACGTCACCGCATATAGAGCAAATCCATGAGAGTCAGATAAATTAAACCGCAGTCTATCCCCACCGCAGGTTTCCGCCAGTGCAGGTTTGCCGCGAGAACCATAATTAAATTCCAACTCATTTGGCGATCTATCCAAATAGCGACTCAAAATCGTTCTGAGAATTCCACGACGAGCTATGAAACGGTTTCTATGCTGCTCAAAGTAAAATCTCTCGGCCCTCTTTAGCTCATCCTCAGAGAGGATTTGTGCTAGCTGCTGAACCCGTAGACTGGGTAAGTCAATACAAGCAGACCAGATATGAATATCATTACTCGACAATGTAAAATCTGCTGGTGGAGCATCCCAGATACAACCAGAAACTGTCATCAGTAGCTATCCTTTAAGATCGGAGAAACAAAAGCGAAATTATGCCAGATTTTTATGACGATTCAATTACAGATACTGAAGAAAAAGTCAATCTTCCTCAAGAAGAGGATGTATTCATTTTTCCTGCATCTTTTGCCCAGCAGCGATTGTGGTTTATCGATCGGTTGGTTCCGGGCAATACCTTTTATAACGTACCGACAGCAATTCGCTTGACAGGTTCGCTCAATATAACCGCCTTAGAACGAACTTTCAATGAAATTGTACGCCGCCACGAAGCCTTGCGTACCAGATTTGCGATCGCAGAGGGGCAACCCGTGCAGGTAATTGCTCCCACTTTAAACATATCTCTACCTATATTAGACTTGCGGCAGTTGACAAAAGATGAACGGGAGGCTGAAGCAAAGCGCATCGTCACCGGAGAATGCGATCGACCTTTCGATTTGTCCAGTGGGCCATTACTGCGAGTGATGGTACTTAAGCTGGAAGAGACAGAACATATTTTATTGCTGAATATGCACCATATTATCTGCGATGATTGGTCTATAGGGGTGCTAATTCGAGAACTGGGGACAATCTACACAGCTTTTGCACAAAAACAGCCTTCTCCTCTGCAAGAATTACCTCTCCAATACGCGGACTTTTCCCACTGGCAACGCGAATGGTTACCAGGGCAAATATTGGAAACCCAATTAACTTACTGGCGGCAGCAATTAAACGGTATTTCCACGCTAAATCTGCTTACCGACAAATCGAAACCTGCTATACAAAGCTATCGAGGAACGACAGAATTTTTAGAGTTACCGAAAAAGTTAAGCGATGCTTTAGAAACTCTTTCCCAACAAGAAAGTGTCACCTTATTCATGACCCTACTAGCAGCATTTCAGACATTGCTTTACCGCTACACCAATCAGGAAGATATAGCGGTAGGTTCGCCAATTGCCAACCGAAATATGAGCGAAATTGAAGGATTAATTGGTTTTTTTGTCAATAGTTTGGTACTACGCACCAACTTATCTGGAAACCCAACTTTTCGAGAACTGCTCGGCAGAGTAAGAGAAGTAACGTTAGGCGCATACAGCCACCAAGATTTGCCTTTTGAAAAGCTAGTTGAGGAATTGCATCCCGAAAGAAATTTAAATCGACATCCGCTATTCCAAGTGGTTTTTGGTTTCGAGAATGCGCCAATGTCGGCGCTAGAATTGCCTGGATTAGTGCCTAGCTTCATGAATATTGACTTTAAAACAACGCGCTTCGATCTGGAGTTGCACTTGTGGAAGTGTTCGGAGGATTTCCGAAGCCTATGGGGAGGAGAATGGCAGGATTCTGAGGGTATTAGAGGCGTAGTGGTTTACAACACGGATCTATTTGATAAAGCCACTATTGCCGGGATGTTGGGACATTTTAAAACACTGCTAGAAGGTATTGTTGGAAATCCAGAACAAAAAATCGCAAATTTACCGTTGTTGAGCGAAGCCGAGTTGCATCAGGTGTTAATTGAATGGAACGATACCCAGGCTGATTATCCTCAATCTAAATGTATACATCAGTTATTTGAAGAACAGGTAAAGCAGAATTACGATAATATAGCAGTTGTATTTGAACACAAGGAAACTACCTACCGGGAGTTAAATATTCGCAGCAATCAATTAGCGCATTACTTACAAAACTTGGGAGTTGGTGCGGAAGTTTTAGTTGGCATTTGCGTCGAGCCTTCTGTCGAAATGATTGTGGGGTTGCTGGGTATCTTGAAAGCGGGAGGAGCTTATGTGCCATTAGACCCTAGCTATCCGTGCGATCGCATAAATTTCATGCTGGAAAATGCACAAGTTAAAGTGTTGCTAACCCAAGAGAAATTAGCAGAGCATTTTGACAACTTTTCGCACTCCTTAGTTAACTTGGATAAAGACTGCGAAATTATCGATCGAGAAAGCAAAGAAACGCCGAACGCCGCCGTCACAAGCGACAACCTAGCATATGTAATCTACACCTCTGGCTCTACAGGAAAACCCAAGGGAGTTGCTGTAACTCATAAAGCTGTAAATCGGTTAGTGTGCAACACAAATTATATAAAATTAGCATCTTATGATAAAATTGCCCAAGTTTCCAACACTTCCTTCGATGCAGCAACATTCGAGATTTGGGGAGCATTGCTTAACGGCGCTCAACTCGTTGGAATTAGTAGAGATGTCACGCTCTCGCCTCACGATTTGGCATTACAACTCCGCCAAAAAGGCATCAGCGTCCTATTTTTGACCACCGCCTTATTCCAACAGATCGCCAGAGATGTTCCGCAAGCTTTCGTTTCGTTAAGATACTTGCTATTCGGAGGCGAAGCTGTCGATCCCAGGTGGGTTAAAAAAGTTATCAAAAATGGTTCGCCAAAGCAATTAATTCATGTTTATGGCCCTACAGAAAATACAACATTTTCTTCTTATTACTGCGTGCAAGACGTACCAGAATCAGCCACATCTATACCCATTGGTCGCCCCATTACAAACACGCAGATTTATCTCCTAGATTCCCATTTACAGCCAGTACCTATCGGCGCGACAGGCGAGTTATACATCGGCGGTGATGGACTGGCGCGAGAATATCTCAATTGCTCTGATTTAACTGCCGATCGCTTCATTTCGTTACCAGAAACCCGCTTTCTCCAAAAAACCGGGTTTCTCCAAGGAGTCCGTCTTTATAAAACAGGTGATTTAGCTCGCTATTTAGCAGACGGCAATATTGAGTTTTTAGGTCGCTTCGACGAACAAGTAAAAATTCGCGGCTTTCGCATCGAATTGGGAGAGATTGAAGCGGTGCTAAATCAACATCCAGCAGTGAGAGATGCGGTGGCGATCGTTAGGGAAGACATCCCTGGTGATAAGTATTTGGTGGCTTATATTGTTCCTGAAAACAAACTAATTAATCCAAAATCCGAAATCCGAAATCCAAAATCGATTGACCTACGCCAATTTCTGAAAGAAAAGTTACCAGAATACATGATGCCTTCAGCGTATGTGGTGCTGGAGTCCCTACCGCTGACGCCCAATGGTAAAGTCGATCGCCGTGCCTTACCTGCGATAGATACGCTGAGTATTGAGATCGAAGAAAATTATGTCGCACCTCGGACTTCTGTCGAAGAGGTGCTAGTAGAAATTTGGAGTAAGATTTTGGGTAGGCAGCAGATAGGTGTCCACGACAACTTCTTTGAATTGGGCGGTCATTCCTTGCTAGCGACTCAGCTAACTTCCCGCATACGCGACGCCTTCCAAATAGAGTTGCCTGTACGCAACTTGTTTGAGGCACCGACTGTGGCTAGTTTGGCGAGGTATATTGAAACAATGTCTTGGGCAGCGAAAGGTCTGGATAGCACTACAACTACAATAAATACGCGAGAAGAGGTGGAATTCTAAATTATGGTTCAAACACTGCGAGCTAAAAACGTCACCCTGCGTGACTTAAGAGCAAGATTTGGAGTCCAGCTAGTTGAGGACGATCAATTTTTTCGGGAGTGGCAGGATAACTTGCCAGAAATCACCGATTTAGAAAAGCAGCGACTCGATCGAGTTAAGGAGAGTTATTCCAATCTACTTGAGTACCCTCCCATGCTCGAAAATACTGTCAAAATGGTAGTCCTATCTCCACTGTTAGATTTAGCAGATTTTTATCTATCTCCATTTCACATAACTTCCGAAAAATCTGTGGAGATTTCAGCAGAGGATGAAGGAGTAATGTACAAAGGACAGATTGATGTACTGGCTTTATTTGAACAACTTTGGGTAACGGTCATCGAGTCCAAGCAGGCGGCTTTCTCTCTAGAAGTAGGAAGAGCGCAGCTACTAGCTTATATGTTGGCAAATCCCGATTCAGATAAATTTACCTTTGGGTTGCTAACAAATGGCGGTAGTTTCATGTTTATCAAATTGGTAAAACAACAGACTCCGCAGTACGCCATGTCTAAAATGTTCTATATTTTTAATCCTGGGAATGATGTGTATGGTGTACTGAGTGTATTAAAGCGCCTGGGTCAGTTGACGACTAGCAAATAACAGCTATAGCCTTTCTCAGGTAGATGAGGTATATACCAAAGCTCAAAAACCTTGGGATTCAAAGAATCTGGCGTACCTCATGTCGGTGAGAACCGCTATATCACTTTGATTAATGTTCAGATAAGAGGTGTGGTTTTGAATATAGTTGAGTTTTTGTCTTATCTTAGAAGTCTAGATATTAATGTATTTCTTGAGAGCGTTAGCAGGGCAGATACGGAGGAGCTTCGCCTTCGCTGCAACGCCCCTGAAGGAACTCTGACACCAGAACTGCGTGCAGAAATATCTCAGCGCAAAGCAGAAATTATTTCCTTTTTAAGGACAGCTAATTCTACTAATAACACTACTTCTATACCTCTTGTATCTATCTCGCGGGATGGAAATATACGTCTCTCTTTTGCACAACAGCGGCTGTGGTTTCTTGACCAATTAGTACCCAACAATTCTTTCTATAACGTTCCGGCAGCATTGCGTTTGTTAGGTTTGCTCAACTTAGCGGCACTGGAACAAACTTTTAACGAAATTGTGCAGCGTCACGAAGCTTTACGCACTAATTTTGTAACGATGGAAGGACAAACAGTTCAGGCAATTAATGTCGCCTTAAAAGTATCCTTACCAGTAATAGATTTGCGGGAATTGCCACAAGCAGAACGAGAAAAGGAAGCGCGACGGCTAACTACCCAGGAGGCTCAACGCCCTTTCAATTTATCAAGTAACCCATTGCTGCGAGTAAAATTACTGCGGTTGGATGAAGCAGAACATATTCTCTTGTTGAATATGCACCACATTATTTCCGATGGTTGGTCTATCGGAGTGCTAATTAGAGAAATAGGCACACTTTACACAGCTTTCGCCAGCGAGAAGCCTTCACCTCTGCCACAATTACCCATCCAATATGCTGACTTTGCACACTGGCAGCGCGAGTGGTTGCAAGGGGAAGTGTTAGAAACACAACTTGCTTACTGGCGGCAACAATTAAATGGCATTTCTATGCTAAATTTGCCTGCCGATAGACCGATGCCAGCAGTTCAAACTTATCGAGGTGCAACGCAAATTGTCCAACTACCGAAAAGTTTAAGTCAAGCGTTAGAGGCTCTTTCCCAACAGGAAGGGGTAACTTTGTTCATGACTCTGCTGGCAGCATTCCAGATTTTACTCTACCGCTATACGCAGCAAGAAGATATTGCTGTGGGTTCGCCTATCGCTAATCGCAATCGCAGTGAAATTGAAGGATTAATCGGCTTTTTTGTCAATAGTTTGGTGCTGCGTACTGACTTATCGGGAAACCCAAGTTTTAGAGAATTATTAAATCGAGTCAAAGAGGTAGCTTTGGGAGCCTATGCTCACCAAGATTTGCCTTTTGAGAAGTTGGTCGAGGAACTGCATCCTGAGCGGAACTTAAATCAAAATCCCTTGTTTCAGGTTGTGTTTGCGCTACAAAATGCGCCTATGTCGGCGCTAGAATTACCTGGGTTAACGCTAAGTCCGCTGGAATTTAATAGCGAGACAACGCGGTTTGATTTGGAGTTTCACTTGTGGGACCGATCGCACAAAGAAGGATCTCCTCTAACGCCCAACAATAACCTATGGGTAAATAGCTCAGAAGGAATTAGCGGTTTTGTAATTTACAGCACAGATTTATTTGATGAAGCGACGATTAATCGGATGATGGGACATTTCCAAAACCTGCTAGAAGCTATTGTTGCGAATCCAGAACAACGAATCGCGGACTTACCGCTATTAAGCGAATCTGAGCTACATCAATTATTAGTGGAATGGAACAATACTCAGGCAGATTATCCACAAGATAGATGTATTCATCAGTTGTTTGAAGCTCAAGTAGAGCAGAACCCTGATGCCTTAGCGCTGGTATTTGGAGATAAAACGCTCACTTATCGAGAACTAAATATACGCAGCAACAAACTTGCACATTATCTACAAAAACTGGGTGTTGGTGCAGAAGTTTTGGTAGGGCTTTGTGTAGATCGAGCCGAGCTATCGCTCGATATGGTAATCGGAATGTTGGGTATCCTGAAAGCGGGTGGAGCTTATTTACCTTTAGACCCAAGCTATCCTCCTGAACGTTTGAATTTGATGATTGAAGATGCTCAGGTGCCAGTTTTATTGACTCATAAGCGGTGGATTGAGCGTCTAGGAAAGCAAAATTCATCGATAATCTGCCTGGATAAAGATTGGGAAACTATTACTCAAGAAAGTGAAAATAATCCTCGGAGTAAGGTAACAGCAAATAACCTGGCTTATGTCATATATACTTCAGGCTCAACTGGAAAGCCTAAAGGAGTCCAAATTGAACATCGCAGCTTGTTGAATCTCGTCTTTTGGCATCAAAAAGCCTTTGCAGTTTCACCACGCGATCGCACAACGCAGATAGCCGGAGTTGCCTTTGATGCTTGCGCGTGGGAAATATGGCCTTATCTAAGTGCTGGAGCTAGCATTCATTTTGCAGATGATGAAATTAGGCGATCGCCCTCTCAACTGCGAGATTGGCTAGTATCAAAAGCGATAACAATTACTTTTTTACCAACACCTTTAGCAGAGAAAGTTTTATCATTAGATTGGCCGAATAACGCAGCTTTGCGAATATTACTTACAGGTGGAGACAAACTAAATCAGTATCCTTCGCCTTCCCATCCTTTTGAAGTAGTAAATAATTACGGGCCAACAGAAAATACTGTTGTTACAACTTCCGGTGTAGTTCCTGTCACTAAGCAAGCCGATGTAGCACCTGCGATCGGTCGTCCCATTGCCAACACCCAAGTTTATGTGCTGGATGGAAATTTACAACCTTTACCGATTGGAATTCCTGGCGAATTGTACATTGCTGGTGATGGACTGGCGCGAGGCTATCTAAACCGTCCCGAATTAACAGAAACCAGGTTTCTAGAAGAAACCGGGTTTCTGCCAGGGACACGCCTTTATAAAACAGGCGATTTAGTTCGTTATCGAAAAGATGGCAACATCGAATTTTTAGGTCGCACCGACGATCAGGTAAAAATTCGCGGCTACCGCATCGAATTGGGAGAAATTGAAGTTATTCTGAATCAGCATCCAGCAGTACTGCAAACGACCGTCATAAATCGTCAAGATACAGGCGAGAATCTTCTAGTAGCTTATGTAGCGCTCAATGCGGAATACAACAGCGAAAAAGAACAGACGCAATTGCCGAATGAGCAGGTATTGCAGTGGCAAATGCTATACGACGAAACTTATAATCAACCTGCTGGCGATTCAGATCCGACATTTAATATTGTCGGTTGGAATAGCAGTTACACCAATCAACCGATTCCAGCAGAACAGATGCGCGAGTGGCTAAATAACCAAGTCGCGCAAATTCTAGCTTTGCAACCCAGTCGAGTGCTAGAAATTGGTTGCGGAACAGGTCTAATTCTATTCAGGATTGCCCCTCAATGTACTAAATATTGGGGAACGGACTTTTCCCCTGCTTCACTCAACTACATCCAGCACCAATTGGCAAATCTAGAATTACCTCACGTAACCCTGCTTCAAAAAATGGGTACTGATTTTGAAGGAATAGAAGCAGAAGCTTTTGATGCTGTAATTCTCAACTCTGTCGTGCAATATTTTCCCAATATTGATTACCTTGTGCAGGTTATAGAAAACGCGATTAAGGCCACTGCCTCCGGTGGTTTGATCTTCATAGGAGATGTGCGTAGTCTGCCACTTTTGCCAGCTTTCCATGCGTCGGTTCAACTGTATCAAGCAGAACCTTTCACTACCCGCGAGCAGTTGCAGCAACAAGTACAAATGCAAATGTTTCAAGAAACGGAGTTAGTCATCGACCCCGGTTTCTTCCGTGCATTAAAGCAGCAGTTTCCACAGATTAGCAATGTCCAAATTCAACTAATACGAGGTCGCCACCACAATGAATTAACTCAGTTTCGTTATAATGCAATTCTTTATATTGGCGCTGAAATAGATATTAGAAGAACCCCACCCCAACCCTCCCCGCCACGGGGAGGGAGCCGGAGTATTCTTGCTTCTGGCAGTGAAATAGATCCTAGAAGAACCCCACCCCAACCCTCCCCGCCACGGGGAGAGAGCCGGAGTATTCTTGCTTCCCCCCGTGGCGGGGGGACTGAGGAGGATCGGGGAGAGAACATCCTTACTTCCCCCCGTGGCGGGGGGACTGAGGGGGATCGGGGAGAGCTCTGGAGTATTCTTACCTCCCCCCGTGGCGGGGGGACTGAGGGGGGTTCCATACAGTTGCTGAACTGGCACGAAAATAACTTAACAGTCTCAACAGTGCGACAGCTATTAATTGATAATCAACCAGAGATTTTAGGCATCACCAACATTCCTAATGCGCGGGTGATGGCAGCAGTTAAAACGGCAGAATGGCTATCGGGTGCAGAAGAATTTAAAAGAGCAAAGCAGATGCGCGAAGCTTTGGAAAAATTCCAGAATTGGGGTATAGATCCAGAAGATTGGTATACTCTGAACGTACCCTACAGTATTGATATTAGCTGGTCGGATTCCGGTGCTGAAGGATGCTACGATGTGGTGTTTGTACGGGAAGATGTCACGCGATCGATCCCTGTGGTGCAGCAAGTAGAAAGGTTGCGTCCGTGGCAATTTTACGCCAATAATCCTTTGCAAGCTAAAGCAGCGCGTAAGTTGGTGCCGCAGTTGCAGACTTATCTCGCAGAAAAATTGCCTGAGTACATGGTGCCATCAGCTTTTGTAGTGCTGGAATCTTTGCCTCTGACGGCTAATGGAAAAGTCGATCGCCGCGCCTTACCCGCATTCGATCCGATTAAGCCAGAATTGGCAGGAGGTTATGTTGCGGCTCAAACTCCCGTTGAGGAAGTGCTAGTAAAAATTTGGGCTGAGGTTTTGGGAGTTAAGCGTGTGGGTATCCACGACAATTTCTTTGAATTGGGAGGTCATTCTTTAATGGCGACTCAGCTTATTTCCAGAGTGCGCGATGCTTTCAAGGTGGAGTTGCCTTTGCGTAGCGTTTTTGAGGCACCGACAATTGGAGAATTATCTAAGGTGGTTGAAAGCTTTAAAGATACTAATGATAAAAGTAAAGCGCCTCCCTTAGTACCAGTTTCTCGTGAGAGTAGGAGGATGAAGCTATCTTCCCTCAACCCGCAGAGCAAAAATACTTAAACCTAGCTATATTTGCAACCTGGGATAGAAGTTGACATCTCTTACATGGTTGCTAAGATATAGTTGACATCTCTTACATAAAACCATGCCAGATGTTATTCACGCTGCTATCGACGCTGCTGAAAGCCAAGGGAAATACTTAAATACTGAAACCTTAGATAAGCTCAAACGCTATTTCCAAACTGGCGAACTTCGAGTTCGGGCAGCTACTACGATTTCTGCCAATATCGATATCATTGTCAAAGAGACTTTTGGCAAATCCCTCTTGTACAAGGATGTTACTCGCCCTGGTGGGAGCCTGTACGCCACTCGGCGCTATGCTGCTTGTCTGCGCGACCTCGACTACTTCTTGCGCTATGCTACCTACGCAATGCTCGCAGGCGATACTGCGATTCTTGATGAACGGGTTCTGAAAGGACTTAAGGAAACCTACAACTCATTAGGAGTTCCCATTGATGCTACTATTCAAGCAATTCAGGCAATGAAGGAAGTAACTGCCAGTTTGATTGAGTCAGAAGCTGCAAAGGAAATTAACGTTTACTTTGACTATATCTGTGCAGGGTTGCAAACTGATAGTGAAATGTTGGCTCAATCACAGGCTAAGCAGGAAGATGCCCCCTTGCCAACCCAATTATCAGGTAATACGGCAACACCCGAATCCAAAATCCCTGAATCGGCTCCTACTTACAAGGAAGAAGCTGTAAGCGATCGCGAACAGCACGCCCAAACTCGTATTATAAATTACGTGCAGATATGGCTTAATCAGTTGGCTTCCGCTCAGAAAGAACTGGTTGCAGACAAGTTAGAGAAAGCCATTGCAGCATCAAATCGTACAGATTCCCAGGATGATTTAACAGAATCTCTCATTGGTCGTCCGCTCACCAAGGAGGAGCGTCTTGAGCTAGAGTTTTCTTCTCTTTTGCGGTACTTTAATCAGAGACGAGAACTACTTGATGGGGGGTTGAGTGCCTCACAGGTAGCTACTCTGCTGGGTACATCTCGTCAGACACCCCACGATCGCGTGAAAGCTGGTAGTCTGCTAGCAATACTTGACAACGGCGTATGGCGGTTTCCAGTATGGCAATTCGATCCGACTGGGCCAGATGGCACGATCGCAGGTTTGGCAGAGGTTTTGCGAGCCCTTGAAGTGCCTGCCTATTCACAGCTTTCTTGGCTAGTTCGCCCTAACTCGTTCTTACATGAACTCACTCCCGTAGAGGCACTTAAGCAAGGGCAGAAAGACTTTGTACTCCATGCAGCAAGAGCAGTAGGGGTTAAGTAAGTGGTGCAGTATCCCCCTCCGCCTCCCGATCGGCAGTTATCTCCTTGTATTTACAATTTGTCAGCTGACAAGTATTTATTTAGGATTTTCGATCCCACAAGATATGGTACTCAAGCCCTGACTTTCCGTTCCTATGGCCCGTCCGATCGCGGACGTTTCGATCATCATAGGGGTGACTTAAAAAATTCAGATCCAGATCCCGATCGCAGCATTTTGTATGTCGGTCTGACATTTGAATGTTGTTTGGTTGAAGTTTTTGGTGACATAGGTACGGTAGAAATCGTTAATGAGCATATTGCTCGTTTAGGTCTTAAACGCGACTTAACACTCCTGGATTTACGTACATCTAGTGCAGCAGAACAGGCTGGTACAGTAAAGGAATTGGTAACAATTTGCGATCGCGCCCTAACTCAGGCATGGTCTCGCTACTTCTACGAACATCCAGAGATTTATTTTACACTTGATGGAATCATTCACCTAAATCGCCACAACAAAGAGGAAACAGTCACACTCTACGAGCGTGCAAGTGATGTACTCAAGGTGAATTGGGAAAGGAGGCTCGATGACGAAAGCCTACGTGACGCTATTAAATTTGCGGCGGAACGCAACAAGTTAACTGTCGCTCCTTACTAGGGCACCGACTTTTACTGCCAAAGGTGGGCCATTGTTGACCCACCCCCCATCAAACGTTATAACTCAAGCTTTAACCAAACAAGAAAGCTTGTGCAAAGTTATTACAACGGCGTGCTGCGATCGATAATGTTCAAATTTCGATCGTCAACGTCTAACTGTTCCCGGCGAATCTGGTTTTTAGCTTCAACACTGTCATCTTCCACACCAAGGTTGGCTGATTGAGTGCCAAAGGTTGAGTTCTCAACGTAACCAGTCTCTCCATACGCTTCCATCGGAGCAACTTCTCCTTGATCAAAGCCCGTATTAGTAGAAGCTACTGGCATTGCAGTGTCTACAGAGGTAGTGCGATTATCAACAATAGTTACATATGAGACATCCTCAGTTGCACCTTTTCCAGACTTCGCTACAGAGGACTTGACATCTTCAGCTTTATCCTTGACAGCGTTTCCGACACTTTGAGCAGAAGACTTGATTTCCTCAGCGCTACCCTTAACGGCGTCTACTACAGAGGGCTTCACTTCCTGGGCTGTATCTCTGACAGCGTTTCCGACACTTTGAGCAGAAGACTTGATTTCCTCAGCGCTACCCTTAACGGCGTCTACTACAGAAGGCTTCACTTCCTGGGCGGCATCCCTTACGGCATCACCTACACCTCGAACAGAGGTTTTGATTCCCTCAGCGCTACCCTTAACCGCGTCTACTACAGAGGGCTTCACTTCCTGGGCGGCATCCCTTACGGCATCCCCTACACCTCGAACAGAAGTTTTGATACCCTCAGCGCTACCCTTAACCGCGTCTACTACAGAGGGCTTCACTTCCTCAACGGCACTCTTTACGGACTGGGCTACATCTTTTACAGATGGCTTGACATCCTCAACGGCTTGGTTAAAGGTGTTCGCTGCATTTACTACAGAAGGCTTGGCTTCCTCAACTGTACTCCTGACGGACTCCGCCATACTTAGTACAGAAGGCTTGGCTTCCTCAACTGTACTCCTGACGGACTCAGCTATGCCTACTACAGAAGGCTTGGCCTCGTCAACTGTACTCTTGACAGACTCCGCTATACCTATTACAGAGGGCTTGACATCCTCAAGCGTACCCTTTGCTGCATCCCCTACATCTTCTACCGTGTGGGTAACACCTTCAGCCACACCCTTTACGGCGCCTACTACATCGTCTACAGTGCGACTAACACCATCAGCTGCATCATTACCAGTCATACCGCCAGCTACTGCGCCTACTACAGCACCGATCGCTGCTCCAGCGCGACCGCCAATTAAACTACCAATAGCCGCTCCTGCTACTCCGCCAGCAGCAGCACCAATGCGTGTGCCAACTGGATGAATAGTAGGTTGATCTGTAGTTGGTTGAGCATCTTCTTGACGCTCCTCAGAAGGCTGCTTGTTCTCGCTCATCACAATTTTTTCTTCTGTAGGTTGAACATCATGTTGACTCATATTGGATTGATCCTTCTCGTTCATAACAATGGTTTCCTCTTTTGATTTATGCGTCGATTCAGCAAGCCACTATCTAAAATCTCTGCGAGAGAGATTCATTAATTCGTTTGCACCGTCAATCAATACATCCGATCTGGGTGTTCTAAGATGGACAGTTATAGGCGCGGTTGCATAACTCTCATTTGGTGCTATTTTTTACTAACCGTAAATATAACAACCGTAGGCAAAGACTTACACCTCTCCTGCGAAAGAGATGGCTAAACACCAAGTCATCCTGCGGTTGTAAGTCTCAGGTTTATATGAGTAATTACCCATTGCAAACAAGCAAATGGTGTGTATCATGCCATACTTCTTTGTCGGTAGCCAAGATTGAAAATGCTGCAAGATGTGAGTTGATGTATCATAGACCTGACACCGATCGTGCCAGCGAGAAATGTCCATGCAGCCATTGAGGATTATCTGGGCAAAACCATTGAAAGGAACAGACTTTCACAGTTGTCATCACTACGTAGAATAAAATGCACCCAAAGATGACCAAAAATATTGCCGAAAACTGCCTCAAGGCTGATGACAAAAAACTAAATATTGAGCAAGAAGCAGAAGTCTTTGTCTTCCCTGCATCTTTTGCCCAGCAGCGGCTATGGTTTTTCGATCGCTTAGCACCGGGCAATCCATTCTACAATGTCTCAACAGCAGTTCGCCTGAAAGGTTGCCTCAACTTAACAGCTTTAGAGCAGACATTCAACGAAATAGTACGACGACACGAAACCTTACGCACTACGTTTGTAATGGTAGAGGGCCAACCAGTTCAAGCAATAGCTCCCTCCTTAACCATACCCCTCCCTGTCATAAACCTACAAAACCGATCGCTCACCGAACAGGAAACCGAAACGCGAAGACTAACTATACACGAGGCTAAGCATCCTTTCAATTTGGCCGAAGGGCCATTGCTGCGAGTAACGCTGTTACAACTAAGTGAAAAAGAATATGTTCTTCTGCTGAATTTACATCACATTGTTGCCGATGGTTGGTCTATTGGCGTGCTAATTAAAGAATTGGGAATTCTTTACACAGCTTTTGTCAAAAAACAGCTTTCTCCTCTGCCAGAACTACCGCTTCAGTACGCCGACTTTGCGGAATGGCAGCGCCAATGGTTACAGGGTGAAGTATTAGAAACCCAATTAGCTTATTGGCGGCAGCATTTAAACGGAATTACCATATTAAATCTACCTACAAATCGACCAAGACCAGCAATTCAAACCTATCGTGGAACAAAACAATTTCTCACAATATCACCGTTTTTGAGTAAGGCATTGGAGTCATTAAACCAGCAAGAAAACGTTACTTTGTTTATGACTTTATTGGCAGCATTTCAAACCTTACTTTACCGTTATACTGGACAAGAAGACATCGCAGTAGGTTCACCGATCGCTAACCGCAACCTGAGCGAAATCGAAGCGTTAATTGGATTTTTTGTCAATAGTTTAGTGCTGCGTACAGATTTATCGGGAAACCCAACTTTTCGGGAATTGCTAAGTCGGGTGAAAGAGGTAGCAATGGGAGCATATGCTCACCAAGACTTGCCCTTTGAAAAGCTAGTCGAGGTACTGCATCCAGAGCGGGATTTGAGCCGCAATCCCCTATTCCAGGTAAGTTTTAGTTTGCAAAATACTCCAGTAGAAGCGTTATATTTGCCTGAACTAACTTTGAGTTTGCTGGAGGTTGACACTGGAACGGCGAAGTTAGATTTAGAGTTCCATCTATGGTCAGATTTGGAAAGTCTTAAAGTCCAAGTAGTGTACAGTACCGATTTATTTGATGACACCACGATTACGCGGATGCTGGGACATTTTCAAACGCTGCTAGAAAGCATTGTCGCCAATCCAGAATATCGCGTCTCTGAGTTGCCAATTTTGGCCGAGGCAGAACGGCATCAGCTATTAGTAGAATTTAGCCATAATCAATCCAAAATCCCAAGTCCAAAATCCAAAATTGAGCAGTGTTTTCATCAGTTATTTGAAGCGCAGGTAGAGGAGAGTCCTGATGCGATCGCTCTAGTATTTGAAAATCAGCAATTAACCTACCGCGAACTGAACATCCGAGCTAACCAACTCGCACACCACCTGCAACAATTGGGTGTAGTTCCAGACGTTTTAGTTGGTATTTGCCTAGAGCGTTCTTTAGACATGATTGTGGGATTGTTGAGCATCCTTAAAGCGGGTGGAGCATACCTACCTTTAGACCCCACCTATCCCCAAGAACGCCTTAATTTCATGCTAGAAGATGCTCAAGTATCCATCTTGTTAACTCATTCTCTCAAAAAGGGGGGTTGGGGGGATATCCAAGATGGTTTATCTATAGTTTACCTAGACAAAGATTGGGATATTATTGCACAACAAAGCCAATTCAACCCAATTAGCAATTTAACACCTGCAAATCTAGCTTATGCCATATACACATCTGGTTCAACGGGAAAACCGAAAGGCGTTTTGCTCCTACATCAAGGATTGTTTAACTTGGCAGAAGCTCAGATTGATATTTTCAACGTACAGCCAAGTAGTCGCATTCTGCAATTCGCATCCTTGAGTTTTGATGCCTCGATATTTGAGATTGTGATGGCATTAGGAACAGGAGCAACACTTTACTTAGCGAAGAAAGAATCTCTTTTGCCTGGACAAAGTTTAATAAAGCTATTGCGCGACAATGCCATTAGTCATATCACCCTTCCGCCTGCTGTGCTATCAGTTTTACCAAAAGAAGAACTTCCCGCACTGCAAACTATTATTTGTGCTGGCGAATCTTGTTCTCAGGATATTGTAAAACACTGGGCTTGCGATCGCAGATTTTTTAACGCTTATGGGCCTACAGAAGTAACGGTTTGGGCTACCATTGCAGAAATTAAGGACGACAGTGAAAAACCCCCTATCGGTCGCCCAATTCTTAACACTCAAGTTTATATATTAGATAAGAATTTACAACCTGTACCGATTGGAATAACTGGTGAATTGTACATCAGCGGTGATGGTGTGGGTAAAGGCTACCTCAACCGTCCCCATTTAACTGCTGAACAATTTATTCCGCTATCAGAAACCGGGTTTCTTGAAGAAACACAAGAAACCCGGTTTCTCGGAGAAACCGGGTTTCTTGAAGTAGCTAAACTTTACAAAACGGGTGACTTAGCTCGTTATCGACAAGATGGCAATATTGAATTTTTAGGTCGTATTGATGAACAGGTAAAAATTCGGGGTTTCCGTATCGAATTGGGAGAAATTGAGGCGGTGCTGAGTCAGCATCCAGCAGTAAGAGAAGCGGTGGCGGTAAGCGACATCGCTTTAGAAGAAGCATCGGGTAACAAACGCCTTGTAGCTTATATTGTCCCAGAGCAAAATCTAACACCTACAATCGTTGAACTACGTAATTTTCTGAAAACTAAATTGCCAGAATACACGATACCTTCAGTTTTTGTAGTGTTAGATTCTTTACCGCTAACGCCTAATGGCAAAGTAGACCGCCGTGCATTACCCGCGCTATTAAATTTGAAGTTTCCTTCAAATCTCCAATTAAACGTTGCTCCGCGTACTCCAATAGAGTCAACAATAGCAAAAATCTGGGCAGAAGTTCTTAACCTTGAGCTTGTAGGGATTCACGATAACTTCTTCTACTTAGGCGGTGATTCACTGCTGGCTATACGTCTTATGGATGCGATCGAAAAACAGTTTAATCGCGAGTTACCACTGTCTGCTCTTTTCTTGAATCCTACAATTGAAGGTTTAGCAAGCATTTTAGCTACTCAAACAAATTCTTTGCCTTGGTCGCCGCTAGTCCCGATTCAGCCTAAAGGTTCAAAACCACCTTTTTTCTGTGTCCATCCCGTCTTTGGTGTTGTCTTTCCTTATTATGAATTGGCATATAATTTGGGGGAAGATCGACCATTTTACGGACTACAACCGCTTGGTATTGACGGAGAAAATCCTCCCTTAAATGGCATTGAGGATATGGCAACTTACTATATTGATGAGTTGCGTACAGTTCAGCCGATCGGCCCTTATTTTTTAGGCGGTTGGTCTTTCGGAGGTTTGGTTGCTTTTGAAATGGCTCAACAACTGCAAAAATCTGGGCAGCAAGTGGCTTTACTTGCTGTGCTTGATACTTTAGCACCAGTCCCCAGCAATAAAGTTTCCTTTTGGCATGGTTTAAAGTTTCTCCTCACCACAGCAACGCGATATATATGGCCTTTTCTGATGGATTATTTTTATCTGGTGGCATATCCCAATCGGCAAAAAAGCCAAAATATACCTCAAGAATCTAGACGACGGATATTAAAAGAGCTAACGAGTAAATCGATACTTAAAGTTTTCCAAGCGAACAGTGAAGCAGCTGTTAATTACGTACCTCAAATATATCCAAATCGAATTACTCTTTTGAGAAGTAGCGATCGCAGTATAGTTGCCAGTCAAGATCCAACTATGGGCTGGAACGAACTAGCTGGGTCAGGAGTAGAAGTTCATGTAGTGAGTGGAAATCACCTAACTATGCTTAGAAAACCGAATGTTCAGGCGCTTGCCGAACAGTTAAAGGTATGTTTTGATAAGGTGCAGGGCAATTAATACTGATACTATCTATATCTTGAGGGGCTACGTATATACCTTTGTGTGGAGGTGTAGCGTTTAAATTTAAGCCTCAAGATAGGGTATTCACACTATTGATGCAACTAAGCTGAGGTATGTCACTTACTTAACCGGAGGAAATATTTATGCCTAGCGGTCATGCCAGTCATAAAGGCACTTCAACTAAAACAAATACCAACGCTAACGGGCCGATCAATGCTGCTGCTGAGTCCACACTAGACCCGCACGATATTGTCACTCAAGGTAGCGATCCAACAAGACCCGATGAAGCTCCAGAGAATGCTGCTGCTACGGAACGACCAAGCGATAACCAAAAGTCAGGACACGATCGCGACTAACAGTTCTTTTGTCAGTCTGGAACCGAAATCCGTGAGTTCTAGACGATCGCCCTAGTGATGTTTTAAAGAGGGTGTCTTATGAATGAAGCAAAAGGACTGATGCTGCCCACAAACGGTGAAAAACTAGACTAACGATGACAACAGACAATTCGACAATATCAGTTAAATTTCACCCGGTTGTGTGAACCGCTCAATACCCAGCGGCGATTACCTTTAGATCAAGTAGATGCACTCTGATGAAACCCCTGATGACAGGGGTTTTTTGTTTTGCAAAGCGGACTGCTACTGGGATTTTCTATGGGCCGATCGCAAGTAGGGTGGGCGTTATAGCTAGGGGCTAGAATCAAGACTTTCGCCGTGAGCGCGTAGTTCTGAGAAAATTTACTTTCGACGGTTAACTTGAGTGCCTAGCCGAAAAGTAGGTTTGAAAGATTTTTTGACCGCAGATGAACGCAGATGAATCTAGATATTTAGTTGTCTACCTTGCGGACTTTTCGGATAGGGTGTAAGTAGTAGGGTGCTTTATTAAGGCACTCTAGTTAGCTTGCTCTTTGCGTCCCCTCGTCTCCCACTCATTATGATAATCCGTCCGGCGACACCAGCCGATGTGCCCGCAGTCCTGCCAATGGTAGCCAAGATTTGTGCTTTACACGAATCTTGGGATTCTGCTAAGTATGGATTTTTACCAAACCCAGAGTTACGTTACGATCGCTGGTTGACCAAGTTAGCAACAGACGATCGCAGCGTATTCCTAGTAGCTCAAACTGAAGGAACTGACAATACTGTTCGGTTAACCTCTCCCCCATTATCTTCAAGGGAATGGGGGTTGGAGGGCTTAGGTTTGTCTTATCCGAACAGTATTGAAGCAACCGCGCCAAAACCGCTACCAATATTAATTGCATTTTTGATAGCAACAGTAGAGCGTGAAATACCCATCTATCGCCTCAAAGAATTTGCTTTTATCCACGACATTTGGGTGGAACCAGAATATCGCCATGCAGGAATTGCACGGCAGATAGTAATACAGGCTGTAGAACTTTTTAGCAAAATGGAAGTCAAACAAATTCGACTGGATACAGCTACCCCTAACGAGGCGGCAAGGGGGTTGTTTTCATCCTGCGGCTTTCGACTAAGCACTATGGAAATGCTAATTGAATTGGAATAACGGAAAAATAAATATCGTCTGCCGTTGATTATTCTTCTTCCACTTGACGGCAGCCTGACGGTAAACGTCGTCTCAAATCGGACATCTATAGCGCCCTAAAAAGTTAGTTATGACATCAAATTTAGGCATCAAAAAAGTTACAGTCCGTCGTTACCTTTGGCTGTCCCGCTTAATTGCCATCATTGCCTCTGTAAATTTAGGTTTAGTATTTTTTGACCTGAGTTATATACCTTGGCGCGACTTATACTTGCAATTTATCCCAAGTATAACTCAATTGTACGACCCAGTGAAGGGAATTGAGCCTCATCGAGAAACCCAAAGATATCTCAATTCGGTAAACAAACTTGAAAAACAGGTAATGCAGACTGGTTTAGAGTCGTCTGAGGTAGAAAGCTTACTTTCCGAGTTGCGAAGCCTCAGTAACCAAATGATTGCGGACAATCCATTTGCGTTAGCAAATAAAAGCGGCTATTTAGAGAAGATTAAAAATAAAATGCGCGATCGCATAGGCAAAGAATCTGCCCGCGAAGCATTTGGTCAATTTTGGAGTCAAGCTTATCTCTCCCAAGCTGGTTGGCAAAAAGAAGTCAAATTTTTTAACAACCATACTCGACCCCTGATGCAAAGTAACTACTATCGCCATATAGGAATGAATGGCAAATTTGTTGATAAATTTTGGCTGATCGATCTACCTTTTGTTCTCCTATTTGGCTTAGATTTCCTAGTCCGTACTTTCTTTATCACTCGCATCAATCCTCAATTAAACTGGTTCTCAGCAATGCTGCGGCGTTGGTATGACGTTTTTTTACTACTACCTTTCTGGCGCTGGTTGCGAATCATTTCCGTCACAATTCGCCTCCACCAAGCTGACTTAATCAATCTCGAACCTATACGACAACAAATTAACCATGATTTCGTTGCTAATTTCGCTGAAGAACTTACTGAAGTCGTGGGAGTTCGGATGATTAGCCAAATGCAAGAGTCAATTCAACGGGGTGACGTGACGCGGTGGTTGTTTCATCCAGAAAATCGCCCTTACGTTGATATCAATAATACCAACGAATTGCAAGCCATCGCATCTCGTGTTCTCAAATTAAGTATCTATGACGTTCTCCCTCAAATCCAACCAGACATAGAAGCTTTAGTGGGTTACATTATTGAAAGTACCTTCAACCAATCTCCTGTTTACCAACAACTTCATAATCTACCAGGTTTGAGTAATTTAAGAACGCAGCTTACCAATAATTTAGCCAAAGATTTGTCTGTTACAGCTTACAAAACACTGACAGCAACAATAGAAGATCCTGTTGTGGTTGAATTAGCCGAGCGTTTGGTAGGCAACTTTCAAAAAGCGTTAGAGTTGGAACTAAAGAAAAAGCAACACCAAACGGAAATTCAATCCTTACTCGTAGATATGTTAGAAGAAATCAAAATTAACTACGTCAAAGGCATTGCTGAAGGAGGGGTTGAAAAAATCTTATCAGAATCGGAACAGATACGTCAAATTGTTCAGTGATGAAGAGTATAAGTAAAGGTAATTGTAGTTTTGGTTGAGAGATAGTGAAACCCAACCATGCCTAGAAAACCAATTTATACCAAATCCGCAAGACCTCTTTTTTACCCGACGACTCTCATTCGCGGCTATACAAACAAAGCCCGCGCAGGCGGGCTTCTTCTTATTCTTTAGTCCGCGTAGCGGACGAGAGTTTGTGTAGCCCCACTATGAGAGAGTGAGGGTTAAAAAGGGGGTAGCTAACCCGGATTTGGTATCACTAATACTTTTTGGTGCCTTTTTAGCTTGTAGGGGCGAATGCTTCGCCCCTACGATTACTGCATCGGTGTTCTAGATCGCAATATTTCTCTATAGCAGACATACCAAAAATAAAGTGCGATATTAATCTCACTGAACAACTTGGGTACACCCTCAAGCAAACCAGGAATTCCATCACCGTGCAATTTGAGCGAATCAACTACAATTCCAATGAATAATAAACTTATGCCAGTTAGTACCAGAAAGTAGGGCGTTGATTTTATTGCCCGTCTGAATGCGAATCCGTATCCGGCAGCAACAAGTCCGTATACTAAGCTAGTAACTAGCTTGGGAATACCGGCAAATGTGATGAGATAAATGTGAATCCGAAAGATTTCGTTGATGAGAAAACCTCCTGTTAAAAGCGCAGAACAAAGGATAAACATATTGTTTTTAGCGCGTGGTTCAATCGTTTTGAGCAATCTAAAAGTAAAAGCACAAACTATTACTGGTACAGAACACAATACCTGGAATGTCCGAGTTAAAGAACCTATATCTGGCTCAGAGAAAGTAAACGGAGGTAGGAACAATCCTCCTACTGATGAGCCAAAAAAATTGGCATATATAACTAGAGCAATAACAAACAGAAAAGATAAAATGTTGACCCACACAACAGAGCGATAAATTTTCATAACCCGATCGAAAAACACTTTTAATGGTTAGATGCTACTAATATACTAAATAGAACTTACGCTTTTCTCCCCCCTAGCCCCCCAAATCTGGGGGGAACAGGACTCTTGGGGCTCCAGATTTGGGGGTCGGGGAGGCTAAACCTTGATTTTTGCGTAAGTCCTGCTAAATTTATGCGATCGGGCCCTCAGTCGAGACGCTACGCCTACGGCATCCTATCCAACCATAAACGACCCGAAATGAAAAATGTCAATCTCTGACCCCGGAAAGTATCGAAGATTGGGTGTGACGCTAATCACAAAATGTAGCAAACGGGTATCACATAGTTAAAAACTACCAAGTCACAATAAATTAATTACCTCATCACATATTTAGATGATTATTATCAACATTCTTTAGTACTTTTATCACACATTATTTTACAATAATAGCTCAATATAAAGAGATAAGCTAAATGCAAGCCAAAGGCAGCTTCTCCCGATCAAATTATCAATAAGTCTATTGCTATCCATATCCAGTTATGATTTAGTCTTAAAAAGTTTGTCCGCGTTCCTCCTGATATACAGTAAAGCCCGGTGGTTCTACCGGGCTTTTTATTAAGTTACCCCAGAAACCCGGCAACTTCTGCTCTCACCGGGTTTCTCTATGACTGATGACAAATCCTTATGTTTTAGTTTTAGCAGTAAGCGTCAAATCGCTCATTCCCCAAGTTTCAAAGAACTGCCGAAATAGAACTTCACTGCCTGAAGTTAAGTCTCCATCAGAAGCGATCGGGCCTCCTGAGATTACGTTTCCCGCATCGGTTCGGAAAACCAGTTGTAGTTCCCCCTCTTCATCTTTTTGAATTGCCAAACTACCTCTAGCCAAAACTTGACCAGCGCGACTCGAAATCGTACAGCGCATTTTTAAATCCTATATAAAAGAACACAAACGTTACTTTACAAAGCTAATGCCCGCGGCTCTAATTGCAGTTCAAAACGCTCCCCAGGTTTTGGTTCGATCAGCCGTGTCGCGAGATTATTTTCAGCCAACCTAGACCGCAATTCATCTGCACTTCCCACAACTCGAAGCAAAGACATGAGCAATCCCTCAAAGGTCACATCTCCCCCAGCAGCTGTGGGCAACAACACTTGGGGTTGTAGCAATTTTGCCACCTCTAAAGCACTTTTAGTACCCTTGATAATCGGCCCAAGCAAAGGCAGCGCCAGGTCAATGATCGGAGTAATTACCACATCGACAGGTGCCGCTTCTTTCAGCAAAGGGGAATGATATCCGTGCGGTTCGTAATAGAGAGTTAAGCTAGTTTCTAACTCTTTGAGAAGATAACCATTTTCAATCAATGTGGGGCCAATGGGAGAGCCGGGAATTGCCTTGATTTGGACGCTTTTATTCAACGCGAATGTCTCCCCGTGAGCGAGTGCCGTTACCTGGGTGTAACCTAACTCCCGCGCTACTTTACCAGCATTAGGAGAACCGACAACGGGAATTGTGCGATCGATCTGTTTAAGCGTCGGTGGGTGCGCGTGATCTTCCAAACCCTGTGATAGCAGAATCAGGTCAATATTCTCTGGTATTGGGCGTTCAGTACCCTTAGAGCCTTTGAAAAGCCAGTCGATGTTACCGAAAACTAACGAACCAACCAGCCAAGGATCGAGGAGAATTCGTTTCCCGCCGATTTCAATCAACCAGGAATTGCTGTCTAACCAGGTCAGGTGCATAGCAGATATGAAAATGTCGCTTCTTTTTATTTTATGCTATTGTTACGAAATTTTAATCAAAATTAGGACTTACGCTTTTCTCCCCTCTAGCCCTCCAAATCTGGGGGGAGAAAAGTCCTGTTCCCCCAGATTTGGGGGCTAGGGGGCAAAACATTGGTTTTTGCCTAACTCCTGAAAATATTAATCATGAATTGTGCCATCAGGCATAATTGTCCCAGCTAAGTTTGCTCCCACCAGTTTCACAAAAATGCGTCCGCTAGACCCGACTTTGGCTCCTCTCAAATCGGCTCCCCTCAAATCGGCTCCACTCAAATCGGCTCCAATTAAATTAGCTTCGCGTAAATTGGCTTCTCGAAGATCGGCTTGCAGCAGATTAGCTCTAAACAAATCGGCTTTAAATAAGTTGGCTCCATTAAGATTAGTTTTGTGCAGAAAGGCATCTTTGAGATTGGCACCAGTTAGGTTAGCGCGGCTCAGGTTTCTTCCAGATAAATCTTTTTCGCTTAAGTCTGCCTGACTCATGTCTTTTCCACTCAAATCTGCATTTTGTTTCTGGGATTGAGAGTGAGATTGATGCGGAGATTGTGAGTGAGATTGATGTGGGGATTGCGAGTGAGATTGATGCGGAGATTGTGAGTGAGATTGATGCGGAGATTGTGAGTGAGATTGATGCGGGGATTGTGAGTGAGATTGATGCGGGGATTGTGAGTGAGATTGATGCGGGGATTGAGGTTGCTTTTGTTTAGCTGTAGTTAGAGGTTTTGGTTGAAAAGAGCGCAAGCGATCGCGAGCTTCATTGATTTCTTTGAGTTTATCTTGCGCTTTCTGTTGTAATCGGATATTATCTTTAGGAATGCGGTCAGGATGCCAAATAAATGCCAAATCTTTGTAAGCCTGGTTAACCTCTTCAAGAGTTGCTCCCGGCTCCAGTTCAAGTATTTTGTAATATTTATCCAAGTCATTCATAAAAGTTTTTTAGTCATTAGTGATTGCGATATCAGTGTCGTGCTGCATTAATCATTTGAGTAACAATGGGTACAAAAAATCATCCTAACTTTTTTGGCCGAGTAACAGCCATTATCTTTATCATCCTCTGCGGGCTGATTCTCAGTGCCTGTCAGACCGTGGAAGTGGTGTCAGCTGTTTATCAAGATCGGGCCATACACAGCCCAGACGGCATTGGTAAAGTTTACATGGGCAGAGAGATAGCCCAAGTTATGGGACACCAGGGAGCGATGTGGCTGGAGCGATCGAGTCGCGAGAAAGAAGAACAACCAAACCTTGTGGTAGAATCCCTCGACTTGAAACCAACCGATATTGTAGCCGATATTGGAGCAGGTACAGGTTATTTCAGTTTTCGGATTAGTCCTTTAGTGCCAGAAGGGAAGGTTTTGGCTGTAGATATTCAACCCCAGATGCTTGACATTATTAACTTTTTGAATAAAGAGAACAGTGTTACTAATGTCGAACCTATTTTGGCAACCGTTACCGACCCCAAACTCCCCCAGGAAAGTATTGACCTAGCCTTAATGGTAGATGCTTATCACGAATTCAGCTATCCTAAAGAAGTGATGGAAGGAATAGTGACGGCGCTCAAACCGGGTGGACGGGTAGTTCTCGTTGAATACCGGGGTGAGAATCCATTTGTGATGATAAAACCGCTACATAAAATGACACAAAACCAAGTCCGCAAAGAAATGTCAGCGGTTGGTCTTGTCTGGGTTGAAACGAAAAATATTTTGCCTCAGCAGCATATAATGGTGTTCAAAAAGTAGAGGATTTAATGAATACAGAACGCGAATTTCCTAACTGGGAACAGTTGTACCAAGAAAAGGAAGTAGAAACCATGCCTTGGTTTAACCCGGAGATCGATCCAGACCTCGATCGGGCCTTAACCAAACTAAACTTACAGTCAGGAACCGCACTGGATATCGGCACTGGGCCAGGTACGCAGGCTATGGCATTGGCACTACTCGGCTTTAAAGTTACCGGCACCGATCTTTCAGCCGCAGCTGTGAGCAAAGCCGAAGATAAAGCCAAAGAAAAGGGTTTGGATATTATCTGGAAACAGGATGATATTCTCAACAGTAAGCTTGAGGAAAATTTTGATATTATATTCGATCGCGGCTGTTTTCATGTCTTGCCTCCAGAGCAAAGACAAGATTACGTTCTCGTTGTAGATAGATTGATTAAGCCTAATGGCTACCTTTTCCTTAAATGCTTTAGTCATAAGGAAACACGCGAGGCAGGGCCTTATCGATTTACACAAGAAGAAATAAAAGAAATTTTTAGCAGCAAATTCAACGTCTGCGATGTTCAAGAAACTGTATATCACGGTACGTTGGAGCAACTTCCACTAGCACTGTTCTGCGTTTTGCAAAAATAGGAAAACTCTGTTGTAACCGCCAAAAATCAAAGCCTTAGAGAGAGGTATTATTGATTTTTTAGTCGTTGTTTAGCCGTTTCTTCCTCAAGCTTGATAGCTAAATCGATGAGAAATCGTCCATGATTAATTGTTGAGGCTATATCGTCTTGATTTATGGGACAGCCGAACCGGGCAAAGTTTTCTTGTGGATGTTGCCAACGCAACCAAAGCTTTCCGTTGATCAGCTTAGTACTGAGCCGCCAGCCTTTATATTGTGCAGGGATTTGCTGAATTTCGTTATCAGATGAGTTGGATGGTTGCGTTTCAGGTTCGCTCACTAGCATCATCGTCTTAGGGTTTTAAATCGGTATGTTTAATATTGAGTGAAAATACTGTAGTTAGTGGTGACTAAACTCTGTAGCAAACAGTGATAATTAAAAGGCGATCGCGTGAGCTGAGCTATTAAGTCCTCGTGACTAAACCCAACTCAGCGGTGTGAGCGGAGTCACACTTACCGACTTCCTGTAGAATCCTGATAGTTACTCCCTTGGGCCAGAAGATTATCTATCATTCTTTTTCCCCTCTGCCCCTCTGCCCCTCTGCCCCTCTGCGGCCTTATAGATATTCTTGAAAGCGGGAAAGGAGTGTGGCCTCAAGGTGCGGCCAAAATCGTTTGCAAACCCCGCACCAGTCGCCCAATGCCTTCTACAGCCGTCTCCTCTTGTAAGGCACCGTAGGCAACGCGCAGGTAACACCCATCTTCCATACCAAAGGTAGTCCCTGGAATTACGGCTACCCCATGTTCGCGGATCAGCCGCTCTACCAACTCCATCGCGCCTAGCTGAGTGCGGACTTTGAGTAGAAAATAGAAAGCGCCATCGGCTTTAGGAATAGTACATAAGTCTTGGATGCGATCGAGTTCTTTTAAGCACTTTTCTCGCACTACTGCGATCGCGCTCAACTTTTCTTTACAATATCCTACACCTGCCTGCAACGCTCCCAAAGCCGCATACTGGGAGATAACTGGCGGACAAATCAGAATTGTATCCTGAATTTTCTTAACCGAAAGGAGCAGATGTTCGGGGATTACCATGTAGCCAATGCGCCAGCTAGCAAAACCGTAAGCTTTGGAAAGAGAATAAAGCAAAATGGTGTACTCAGAACTTTGTGCATTTGCTCCTGGCGAGAAGTGCTGTACGCCATTGTAGGTAAAATATTCGTAAGCTTCATCACTAATATGGTAGATACCGTGCTGGCGACAAATTTCGGTTACTTTTTGCAATGCTTCTTTTGGATAGACTGCGCCAGTCGGGTTGTTGGGTGAAATGGTGACGATGGCTCGCGTTTTCTCGGTGATGGCTTTTTCGATCAGATCTGGAATTATCTGATAATTCTCATCCGTAGGTACAAGTACTGCTTGGCAACTTGCCATTGCGATCGCCATTTCGTGATTAAAATAATATGGCGTTTGCAGAATAACTTCATTCCCTGGTGTGGTAATAGCCAGAATCGCATTCATAAACGCCATATTTCCACCAGCAGTCACCACAATGCAGCGACTATCATCAATTTCGATATTATTTTCGAGTAAAAGTTTGTTCTTAATTGCTTCTTGTAATGCTGGGATTCCCTCTACCGCTTGGTATTTGTGATTTTGGGGATTGGCTAGAAATTGGGAAATCCGATCCATTGCTGACGACGGCGGCCCATAATAAACTACCCCTTGTCCCAAAGAAATCGTCCCCGGATGGTGGCGAATTAGTTCCGCCACCACCGGGATAATTGGCGATTGCACCGCCTGCATTCTCAGAGTTTCCTTTCTCATCCGATTCCAAATCTAGCCAACAAATCTTCGCGAGATAAGTTGGACAATTGTAGCAGCAAGCGGGAATATTCTTCTGAAGGTAACTTTAGCCAAGGCTCAATTACCTGGGACAGTTCCTCATCCAAAGCGCCAAATTTAGCTGCGATCGAGTTTTCTATCAAAAGACGCCTTTCTTCTATACGTCCTTGCTGTAGTCCTTGCTGTAGTCCTTGCTGTAGTCCTTGCTGTAGTCCTTGCTGTAGTCCTTGCTGTAGTCCTTCTAGTAAAGTCTCTTCCCGCCATTGTAGATAAGCTCGTGTGAAATTCATAACCAATTCCCTCTCATCTTCAGTTAAATTTTCCTTTGCTTCTACGTTAATACGCCAGGTAGAAATCAGTTCTAAAACGTTGCTGCGTAATAGGTTTCCTTCAGGGAGTGCCATTATTTCATTAATGGCTTGCTGCTGAGTAGTCCCTTTTCCCAAAATTCTCAGCCAGAGTGTCTGTTCGGTAAGGGGTAATTGGTTTATCGCCACTACCGCTGTCTTCAGGGAATCGGCTAAAAAGTAAACACCAATAGGCCAATTGTTTGACTCTAGTCTAGCGCCAAAGCTATCGAGTAAGGCGGCGGAAGCGGAAGTTGCCAAAATCCACAAGCGGGGTAATTCTGCTTCGGGAAGTTCCTCGTCTTCGCGCCTAGCTTTGCGCTGTAACTCGCTGTGGAGGGAAAATAGTTTCACCATACAGCTGCGAATCTCGGTTTTGCTGGGTTGATTGCGAAATGGTTCCAGCAGACAGGGAGTAGATACCATTTTACCTAGTAATCCCAGTATTTCGCGATCGGCTGTTGGATTCGGTGCAAAGGAGATATCGACTTGGCGGACTTCCCCAGCTATTTCGCGGCTGATTTCTACTTCGCCAAGCGGTGCGAGTAGTTCTTCTAGATACTGCTTGGCGAATTGGTCGTGCGGTTGTCGGGTCATCCGATGCAAGGATTTTGGATTTGGGATTTTATATATTATATGTTGTCAATATCTATGCTGCAAACACTTGCTCTGCTGTCAGCGCAAGTTCTGGAAAAGTCCGCGATGCAATTCTGTCATTACCTCGATATGGAGTACATTGATAAACCCCATTTTCATCCAGTAAGTAGACAAAAATTGTTGGTACTTTGGGATTGCCCAAATAATTCCGACTACCTAAAGCCAAATAATCTACAATCCAGTATTCCGCAATTCCTAACCGTTGATACTCATCCAGCTTATCGATATAGTCATCCTCCCAATTAGTAGATATGACCTCCACAGCTAACTGTAGAGGTTCAACAAAAGCAGTATAAGCAGAAAGGTTCGAGTCCCAGAGCGCTTTGTCTACTACACTCACATCAGGAAATCGACCTTGTTCTCTACCATCTGGCGTGAGTGTCCTCACCATAATTCTACCTGAAACTCTGTAATTAAGATTGAGATTTTCAACCTCTCTATCAAACTTTCTGACAAGAAAATCTGCTGTATTGTCATGTTGTCTTGTAGCTAATTTTCTCACAATTTCTCCATCAACAAGTTCATAACGACCTTCTTCATCAACCTCTAGCTCAAGAAATTGCTCAAAGGTTAGTAGTTGTTTGACTTTAGTTACGGTCATAGTTTATTCTCATCTCGATCGATAGAATTATGGAAACCAGAAAGATTAAGCAGCCACGAGTTCGCCTACCTGTAATTCGCACTGTTGGAAAATGTAGTTAACAGCAGCAAAGAGTTTATCCAGATCCTGGATCGTGTAGAAGATACTATTTCTAGTAAAGACATTTGCTTCCAGTTTGCCAAATTGCCATATTCCTCCATTCGAGACAATGCCAAATACAATTATATCTCCTTCCTCATTAAGTTGTTGCGCGGCCACCATTTCTGCTAAACACTGTCCCCATCCCTCATCAAATTTATCTTGTTTTGCCTCAACCAAAAGTAAATAAGGTTTGTCAAATACCACTTTTCCCAAAGGCGATCGTTTAGCCAAGATATACTCAGGAAAACCGGAAAGATTCTGATCGTAAGTTAGTGACTGATGACTCCACAAGATGAACTTGCTACGATAGCACTTCCAAACTTCTTTCAGAAGGGGATAAATCAAATTTTCACAGATGGCAAATTCCGAGTTATCAACTACACCGTCCCGCATCACGGTTTGTAAGTCTTCTCGGAAGTAATCAGAAATACTAAACTCGGTTTCGACAATAAAATCAAATTCGGTGTAGGTAATCTGGAATTCTTTGACAACTGCACCGATACTTTTGTAACTGCTGAAAGACATATTTACCTCATGAATGGATTTATACTGCTTGAATGCTGGAACAGTTAGAGAGCTTGAGACTTTCAACTTGTCGATCGAACTTTCTAGCAATCGCCTCTTTCTGTTTCTTCAAAGCCAACAGTAGAGACTAATCACAACGTAACGCTAATTTTCAGTAAGCCGATTCATGTCAGCTACGCAAGCCGCACGCTGTTCTGGTGTGTTTGCTGATGTCTCAACAATGAATTTGACTGTCCATGTACCATTGCTGAATATGCCTTCTATTTCCTCTCCCCTCAACCGAAACAGCACTGGGGACGGCAATGTTGGATTCCAGTAATCTCCGTAGCAAGTGCGGACATAGGGACATTCATCGACGATTTTCTGGAGAAAATCAAGAATAGGCTTCCGGGCATTTCCCCAGCCGTGATTGGATAATCGAGGTGTTCTTTTCTCATTTTCTAGCACAGGAGAAGGCAATACTCGGCTACGAACCGACTCGAATCTACCCTTGAAAGTCTCATGGAAAATTTGACCAGTGGGTGAAATTTCGAGGTACACCTTCCCATCAATGTCTACTCGCTCAACTAAAGCTTCCATTCGTTCATCCCATTCTTCGTCTACATCTTGCCATGCCACCATTTGCTCTAAATCTTGCCTTGCAACCATTCCCTTGATTTTCTCCCAACGCTCAAGAGCAGTAAGCAATTCACTTTTCTCTAACCATAGGCGGAAATCAAGACTGATTGGCATGGGTGGGAAAGCAATAATTTCACTGAATAGCTCGTGCTTGTAGTAAACCGGAACCTCTAGTGCTTGACCCATCAGCACCCCGATGGCAATCTGCGCTTTATATCCACCAGTCGCGTTAATAGCACAAAATTGCGCTTTTTTGTCGTAAATAATCCGGCTCATCTTTTTGGCAAGATTACGGAGTCCTTTGGTACGAAAAAGTTTAGGCTGTGCGTCCTGAAGATGCTCAATTTCCTGCGGCTCGGTGTGGTGTCCTTTCTGCTTGTAGTAACGTCGAAGAATCTCAGCAATATGCTGACCGTCCGGTGTTGCTGAGTGGCAAAAGAAAAGAGTACAGTTTTTTGTACAATACTCACGCTGAATTAAGTCAGTTATGGAGTTAATCTCAGCACCACATAGTCTTGTTGTCCCTGGAACTCTACCCAAGAGTTCTGCTAAATGCTCAAAGTCCTTTTCATCTAAAGCTGCCTCGCAGTCCTTTTTATCTAAAGCTGCTTTTAGTTTATCTGAAGCTGCTTTTAGGCTCTTGATGAATTCGTATGACAAATATTGCCGATCGTCTTCTGGTTGTTTAGATAGCCAATTTTCGTAATCTTTTTCAGCGGATGGAAGATTAAACAGATTTGGCTTAAAAAGACTTGTACCAACAGTGCAAATGAGTGTACTTTTCATAATTTTTTCTCCTTAATTTTCCAACTTAACATCTGTTTGCCCCATTCCCAATCGCGTTTTCGCGCCAGTACCAGCAAACTGAGAATATTGTACTAGCAAATTAGCCACGTTCGCCAATAATGGATCGGTATGGGGCAAAACTCTCAGCGTTACTTTGCCGATAAATCCGCTGACATATCCCTTTTGAATTGCAAAAGTAGTAGTGTGAATCTTATGATGGCTAAGTGCGATCGCACCATTCAAATACACTATCAATTCATCGCTTCCCAAATAAACAGGCGCAAAATTATTCCATCGTTCCAACCAACTCCGAAACATCAAACTTGGTACAGGAAGTGGCAAATGAACGCGATTTTGAGCGAAGGTTGTTGGCGTTTTGAATTGCAACTCGAAACGCCTGACTGGTTCTGGTTCATTCGCCACTAAATTTGTGTATAATTCCTCATAGCTAGTGATTTCATCTTCACGATTTACGACATCAAATTTGGCACCGAGAAATTCCAGAGATGGAGAGAGATTGAGGGATGCGATCGCTTGACCCGCAACTTCCTGCAATCCACACAAAGATAATCGATAAAACTCATCTGGCTGGAAAGTCAAAAAGTCTCTGGAAGTGGAATAGTAACCCAGAATTCCTGAATAGGAAATAGAGGGAATCGCCTCGCTTCCTATTTCTAGCCTTAGCTGTTCATGCAACCGCTTCACCAGTTCCAAATTATAAGCGGGGGGTAAAATTGTTGTCTCGGATAAGCTTAAAGTCCAGGTAGAACGAATTAGCATCACTTAAATTTTACCCATCCCGGCACGTATTTAATCTCGCCACTCGATCCCACAACAGTTCGCCTCGATTTTGGCGCTTCAAAATTCGGAGCAGCAATACCAGCAGCATCGCGAATTTCCGCTTTCAACTCTTCTTCCAGCAGCAAATCAATGGTAGTGCCATTCATCCCGCTACCCCATCCCATTCTTAAGCTAAAGGGACATTTTTCTGCTTCGTAGATAGCACGAATATCGGTAAAATCTAAATTTTTGCCTTGAGCATTTTGATTGTTT
The DNA here is from genome assembly GCF_023333595.1 of Argonema galeatum A003/A1. Taxonomy (GTDB): domain Bacteria; phylum Cyanobacteriota; class Cyanobacteriia; order Cyanobacteriales; family Aerosakkonemataceae; genus Argonema; species Argonema galeatum. The sequence goes on along the minus strand of NZ_JAIQZM010000014.1, from coordinate 90,544 downwards.
TTGATACTCTGCCAATAATCATGTTCTGCATCCCATTGTTCTTGGGCAAATTCTTGACATATTTTTATGATATCATCAATAGTTTGAAAAGGAATTTTCATGCCTTGTCGGTGATGAAACCAAGACAGCATCTCTGTATCCAAGCTAAGGGTAAATTCAGTTTGCACGTTACGCACCATCTCAGCATAAATAGAAGCCCGATATTTGGCTGAATAATTGGAAAATCTACTAGATACAATTACTTCTGCCAGAACAGGCACATTTAGAGCAACTTCCTTACCGCGTTTGTTGATAATTTTGTCTTCTAACAAAGGTTTGGAGTCTGTAACTTTAATCGCTCGCATAAAATCGGTATTAGGGCTAATTTTAAACTTAGAGGGAATTTCCTTACCTTGATAGGTGAGGGAAAAGTCAGCAAATAAATCATCCATAAACAATTTATCGTCTAGAAATTTCTTCTTGTGACTGTTAGCTATATCCCCTTGCTTTAGTTTTTCCCGCAATTTCAACTCTATCTCGCTAACTCTCACCGATTTTGGTACTAGATAATCAGCTTCATGTTTGAGAAGATAATAAGCGATCGCAGTCCGAATTGCCCCTTTAATCGACGACCCAGGTATATACAATTGTCCCATTCCATTACGAATCATCGGGCGCAAATCTGTAATTTTCTCCTCTGTCCATTTTTGGCTAATTCCTCTCTTGGGAAAAATGGGATCGCCCTCTGCATCCGTCGCCTTCCACCACTCCGATCCAAATGCTTGTTCCAGTAATCTCCTGATGTCTTGATGTTCTTCGATCGCCAAAATATAGTCATCTAAAAAGCGCCCTCCCCGCTGCCGTAAAGCTTTCGCCAATGCTTCCTGGTTGGGTAGATAAACTTTTTTATCTGTCTGCACGTATTCAAACGGATTCAATTTAGATACGGCTGAACCAATATGTAAAATAGGACTGGTTAGCAGTATCTTTTTTGACTCATAAACTCCCGGTTTTTTGAGAGCAAATTCAGCAGAGGCAACCATAATTTTATTGCTCGTTTACTTTAATAGGCAGACTTAAGCTAATACCACTTCGATAGATGGGATGTAGTTTGTATTCTCCGGGAGTAACATCAGCGAGTTTTCCTGATGGAGGCAAGGGAAAAACCGAACCTTCAGCAAACATTCGCACCATTTTGCGGCGCAGTTGATAACCAGCAATCCAACCTCCACGTTCTAGAATTTCATAGCTGGCATCATTTAGTAATCCATCCGGTAACGGCAATTCCCAAAATAAACTAATTAGACAGTGATGATTTCCTCCGATAAAAGCGATCGCATTTTTCCAGGATTCATCTTTATCTAACTGAAACCACTCAATTGTAAAGAGTCCCGCACCGCTACTGCGTTCTCCTCCTATTCCTTCCTCACCCAGAAAATGCAGCGCTGCATGGAGGTTATCTTCTAAATGTCGATCGCTTTCCGAAAAGTGCAGCAGAAAGTATAAACCCGACAAACTATTGATATCATCACTGTTTTGTTCCCACAAGAATTGTACAAAACCCGTATGATAAAGGTTAGTAGCGCGAGTGATGCGATCGACTGCAATTTTCGGCTCTTGACCAATTTTAAAAGCCTTTTTGTAGTCAAAGGTTCCCGCTTGACATAAATGCCCATTAGATTTACCTTTGGTTTCGGCAATTAACTCTTCGCGATCGGTCCCTAAAAATCCCACTCCCTGATACCAACGCTGCCATACTTCCAAAGGCAAGTAGTTAAGTTTTTTGTATGTCTTGAAAAACTCCAAATCGTTGTCTTTGGGATAGTTGATAGGAAATTGAAGAGGACGGGGAAGATAGTAAATAGTGCGATCGCCTTCTTCCCGATAGATAAAGGTAGAACTTATCCTCACGGGTGGAGTAGACGAGTCGAGGAATTGCTGCAATAATTCCTCAACAGCATCTTTTTCAAACAAGCGAGCATAGGCACTAATCCAAGCACTAAATAAAGTATCCGATCGCACCCGTTCTCCCGTTTCCTCTATCCCAATTCCCACCTCTCCAAAATGAGCCTGAGTGCGCCCAAACTTGAGCTTTATTAATCTCCATTCACTCATCTGTACTTCCCTTTCCTGACAGTAAATTCTGCTGAATTTCATTGCTCAAACTTCCGAAATTATCCAGAAGTGCGGCAGTATCAGCGAAGCTTTGAATTGATTGGAGACTCGCTGCTTTTATAGTAGTGCTGGTAACTTGTTGGTATTGCGTCAAATTGCGGTAGAACAATTCCAATTTATCGAATTTAATTTTCCCGTAACCGCGAGAACCGTGTCCGCCAAGCGCGTCATCTTCGAGGATGGCGAGTGCGATCGCAATATTCTGCAAATCCTCCACAGCTTGATTTGCATCTTCAACCGTGTAAATTAATTCAAACTGGAATTTTGACCCTGCTGGTACGCGCTCTACCTGTCTGGGATTTGCTGCTGCTGTCACGCGATCGATCCCATTTTCAAACTTCCACTCAGTCATATATAACCCAGTATCAACTCTCTTCAGTTGTTCCGCCGAATCTTTGAATAAATGACAGTCTCGGACAATCAAACGAGCGGGAGCATTACGTCCTCGTTTAATCTGGATGTATTCCTCCCCTTTTATAATTTTCTTTGGATTATCTTTTTCATCTAATTCTTCCGCCGCCACAGCAGTTTTAAGCCAAAATTTCGAGCCACCAGTAGAACCAAATATCCGGCTAATTTGACAAGTACGAGCGCCTTCATAAGGTATATCCAGTCCGTCAATTTCTGTATAACCATCTGCTAAATCATCGCTTTCATAGCGATAAGTACCGCTTCCTCCCCCTCGATTTAGGGGTTTATTTAACAATCGCTCTAGAATCGAACGAAGTTTACCTTTAATTGACGATCCCGGCAAATAAGGATATTGTGTCAACGGATCGCGAATTATAGGCTTATCTAATCCTCCAATATCCAGGTTTTCCCCACCGCCGCCAATGTGCAAACCAGTTTCAACATTTAGCGTACTGGTGAGGCGAAATTTACCAAGTAAATGTTTTTGGGTTAATGATGCAGGCATAGTTATTTTCCACCTTCGGCTTTGTGATAGGCAATGATTGATTCAATCAGTTGAACCAGACGATCGAAATCTTCTGAGCTATATACTTTGTCGAGCGCTGCTGACATAACATCACTTAAAGGTTTGGCAGCTTTTTGTCTGGCGGCTGCATAGGCGAGTTTAGGTTTTAGTAAAACTACATCAGACTCAATTTTACCAAATCTTAATTTGGCTTTTTCCTCCTCGGTTTTACCCTGCTTAATAGTTTCATCTTCATCTTGAGCTAGCCTCGCTTTTAGCTGATTGACAGCATCCAAAAACTTGCGAATTTGGTTAGTTTCCAACCTTTGATTTTTTAGGTATGGGCCAAATTCCTCAGCGTGTTTAACCAAGTCGCGGATCGGATAGTCTTTGAGAGAGCTTAGCTTATCGATAGTGTCTTTAATTTCCTTAACGATATCCTTTGCTTGTGCAGTAGCAGTCTGGCTCTTCTCCCGAACAACAGAGTTAGCTGTATCGGTGGTTTTTTCTTGCTGACCAGGCTTGACAATTTGCTTTGGTTTTATAGGTTGTTGAGTCATAGATTTTGAGGTTAATTCAGTTTCTGAAAAATTTAAACTCTGTGGTAATAATCGCCGAGCTAAAGCATCCCGGTAATTTCGTTCGCGATTATTCCAAAAACTTGCTGGGATACCTAAAACTTGATCTAGTTGCAGCGCCAATTCGGTCCTAATTGCCGCTTTTCCAGCAATAATTTCATCAACTTCCTTTTTGGTGATATTGATTCGTTTTGCCAAATCATCTTGTGATATCCCAAGTTCTTCAATAGTTTCTAAAAGTGTCTCACCTGGGGGCGAAACATAGTCTGGTATATATTGGTTGACAATTACCTTATTCATGCGTGTCCTGATTCCTATATTTTACGATCGGTTGAGTAGTTCAATCCAAGTTGCGATCGCCAGCAAGTACCATACGTTAATGCCTATGACGAGCCTTTTCCTTGCTGACCGAATAAATATTCCAAAAGGCGGTGATTTTCTGTTTGCAATCCTTTAATATCTCTTTTTATCTCCACAATTTCTCCTTGCTGTTGAGCAATAACCCGCAGCAATTGTAAATGTTCTTGCTGACTTTGGAGTTGGCTTTCACGGAAGTCAGCCATGAGAATGACTAGAGTATCTACACGCCCTGTAAGCTGCTCCATCACTGTCTCTATCCGATCTATTCTGTCACCGTTTGATGCGTTTGTCATCGCTGTCTCTCCTGTTTACGGTTTAGTAATTCGATTCAAGTTGCGATCGCCTCATCCATTATTAACCAATATACCTTATTCTCCTTGCTGTTGCTGACCAAATAAATGTTCTAGAATTCGCGGACTTTCTGTTTGCAATCCTTTAGCCTGAGCTTGTCATGGCTATTTATCCTGTTTTGAACGGTTTAGTAATTCGATCCAAGTTGCGATCGCTCGAAAATAAGGCGCGTTATACGGACTCAGGAAGGAAGTCCTAACGGTTTGAAAGCAAGCAGAATCTCTCACATTATTCGGTAATCTTGCTAAAGTATAAGCTATTTTTGGTAAATGCAAATAATATCGCATATCTTTAATTTGCCCTTCATACTGTTGATGTTTTCGATTTTCTTCTACTTCCTTAATCATCTGCTCTTGCAGTTGAGCCGTCAGTAAAAGGTTACGGATAAAACTGCGAGAATAATTTAATTCTAGTTCTAATATCTTCACGAAAGGCAAAACCCCAAATAAACTCAACTCTTCTGTTCCGAGATAGGCTTTGGTTTCAGAGTTAATTACTTCTATATCTGCAACTTTTATCTTTTTGTCATTCCCCAGCCACTCATCCCACTTGAAAACCTGACCAAATAAACCTAAGCTATCTTTACCATTTCCTTTAGCCGCATCTTCAGCTTCACCCGATGCTTTTGCAGCTTGATATAGAGGAAATTTAACATCATCAATACTAATTCCTGCGGATATAGTAATATCTGGGTGTCTCCCCGTATAAGCACGAAAAGACTGATAAACATCAAAGGCAAATTCCACGACTTCATCCCAAGCACCACTAACAAATAAATCATCCCCTCCGGCGTATATAAACAGCAGATTGAGACGGTCATTGTCTGTTAGCTGTTTAATATTATCGGGTAAATTTCTCGTTCTATCTGCTGCTAAACTGTTTAGATAGACCTTAAAAAAGTAACTCATTTGCCTAGAAAGTCCAGCTAGCTTTGGTAAGATTTGATGTTTATGTTCGTTTAATCCTTTAGCAAAAATCTGTCCGAGTCTGTCTACATCCATTCGGAGATAGCCAACTCGATTGATTCCTTTGGCAATTTCTGCCATCTCACCCGCTCGGATAAAACCTGATTCTACTTCGCTACGCTTACCATAGTTTCCTAACAGCAGAGGTACGGGATTGCGAAAATTACGAAATCGATATCTTTCTACAGTCCAGTCATTTACTAACAATACTGTATTAGTACCTTTGACGATTTGTTTCCAGTCCTCAAATAGATGATAGTAAATATTGGCAGCAGGAAGTTTAGCAGTAGCAGGAAGTTCAAAAGAGATTCTAGGCGGTTCGCCTGCTATATCTTTTTCAGACGTTCGCACTATTGCCTTAACTCCAAACAATTTACCGCCCAAATCAAACATACTGCAACAAGTTTCGCAAGCTAAAACAGAATTATCTTCATTCAGAGGTTGCAAGTCTTCCTCTTTCACGTCATCCCGATGACAAACCTTGCAGGGTGTATGACTGTGATGCGGTTTTATAAATTCAGAAATTTGGTCGGCAAATTTACGCGATTTTTGTCCAGCCAAGTTCTTAGTGACCTTTGTCCAGTGAACAGCAAATTGCCGATCGCTAACATCTTGAACTGGAAAATCTAAGCAGTCGAGAGCCAGAAATACTTTGCCTTGAAATTGTTTCAAAAGCCATTGATTCAGTTGTTCGCGCACCTTTTCTACAGAGTCCTTTGTCTTGTCTGTAGCAGATGCCAATAAATATAAGTTGCCACCTCCGGCATAAATTACATTAGTGCGGGGTAACTCTAAACTTGCTAGGAGTTGTTGGACAACTTCTTCAGTGACTAATTCTAAATAAAAACTTCTAGCGCGGAGGGATTTGAGTGCGCCATCAGAAGAAATGGTGTAGATGAATTTTTGAATGCCTGACAGATCGCCTGCTACCAAACTCAGAGGCGTTGCTGCGGGATTTTTGGCTAACGCTGCGGCGATCGCTCCCGTACTCCGCGCTATATCGACCAAAGCGACATCGGATTCGCCAAAGCTGATATAGGAGCCAAATTTCTCGAAAATTAGCGTTAACAGCGACAGGTTTTGCCAGTCTTCCTGCTTTAGTTGAAGCTGACCAATTTCATCTTTAATTTGCAATTTCAGGCATTCTAGTTCTGCTGGTGTCGGTGGCTCAATTTGAGGATAAGGAATGTTGGGGTCACTATCTGCGATCGCTCGTGCAGGCCAATAATACTTTCTGTCTTGACCTTTATCGAGCTTTACTCCGTCAAACAACAACCTCAATGGTTTCAGGTTGCGATCGCTAGGCCAAGATAAAATATTCTTTGCTTTTGTAACAGCATCTTCCTCAGTTGAGGAGGGACAATTCTTAGCTAACTCCGGATCTGCCCAATCAAGAAGTACCTTGACGGCTTCTTGGGCAACTTGCTTTGCAGCATTGAGCGCAACATCAGGGTGAGTCATAGGACATCAATAAATAAATCAGTTGAGGGTATTGGGCGATCGCATTATTCTTTGTTAGTTCTGTGCAATTATCGCCTATGGGTGGAAGCAGGGTCTTCCATACCGCGATTTGTTGGTTTGGCGCGATCGCCCGAATGAATTTGGCACCTGAATCACAAGAATCCTGATAGCAATACTGGAGAAACCCCCTAATGACTCCACGGCGACAAACCGCCGCGATGTCATCGGGGATAGTTGGTTAGTTATGCTACTTAGCTCCAGTAGCTTTTTCTATCTGGTTAGCGCTGGGAGAAACTTCCAAGTCGAGTTTAACCCTTATACCGCCTGACATTGGGCCCAAAAGCATTGCTATAACTACCAAGCTGACAACTCCCCCGAAAACTATTGGGAGTGGACTTGTGAATTGTTGTGCCAAAAACTGTAGGATTACTGGTAAATGTTGCGACACATGGGGCTTACTGTTCGCCTCTAGATGCTCTTTATCTGGTTTGCTAGGTGTCTGAATGCTTTGACTGTTCAATATCTGCGAGTCAACGGGAGGCTTTGTAAGTGCTGGGGGTATCCCGTAGTAGTTGTGTGTCAATCCTGAATTTAGTGTCAGGTTAGGGTTGAGGCTAACAGGAGATTGAGTTTTGATGTTGGCGTTAAAGAAAGCTGTTTGTGACCAAGGCTGATTAGGAGAATAGGTGCTTGCTCTGGGCAACTCGTCTGGATATGGTTTCATGGTAAATACCACTATAGGTCTAACTTATAATTATATCCCGATTTTTTAAATGAGAAGGGTATTTTAATATACAACACCAAAAGTTGCAGGGCTGTTGTATACCTCTGCTTACTTGACTTCTGAAAAAAGCCAGAGTACATTGATCTCAACAGAGTATTCAGTCAAAAAGCTTGCAGCGTGTTTTTATTGGCTGGGCATTTCCTAGCAATTCCCCGCAAGGGGATTGAAGCACGCAGTTTGATGAACCAAGGCTGATTAGTCGAATCAGTAATTAAAACCATCCCCGCAAGGGGACTGAAACGAGACACAACCACAAATTCATAGTAGAGCGTGCGATGTAGGCCCGATCGCATCCTCCTCCAAAAAAAAGCCCCCCTTTTTAAGGGGGGTTTGGGGGGATCTCCCCTCAACCAGTTCTCCTCCTTCCCATCTTCCTCAACTGCGACTTTCTCAAAACTTCCAATCGTCGCCGCAAATAACTCAAATTAGGAGACTCACCCCCATAACGCCACCTGACATAAGCTTGGGAAATTTCTTCAATCGCTTCCCCACGTTCATCAGCATATTGCTGACGCGACGCACTTGCATACTCAAACGGCGTATAAGCTGGATGTTTCCGCAAACCATGTTCCCCAAGCCATCTCAGCATTTGCTGATAAATACCTTCCATCGGATGCAACCTTTTCAGCCAGCGATGATAGCGCCAATATTGCCAACCATTCCAACCCAGCCAACCCAAGAAAGTCAGGCAAATTGCTACAATCAAACCAGTAAATAAACCCGTCCATCCTTGATTAAACAAAGCAAAAAACCAAACGATCGCACCAAATATCCACCCAATAATTCCACCGAATAAGTTATTCAGAAAATTATTTACTGGTGAAGGCAACCAACCCGCAATCCACTTCCATAACTTTTCAATTGCCGTAAAACTTTGGTTTTCTTCAATAGATGGTGGTATCAATGGATGTCCGGGAATTGGATCGAAAGCAAACCAACCGTATTTTGGAAAAAATACCTCTGTCATCAAATACGCATCGGTGTTTTTAACAACATACAAACCAGTAAAAGGATTGAATTCCCCCGGTGCAAAACCACCGACTACCCTGGCTGGAATGCCGATCGATCGCAGCATGATCGTGTAGACAGTAGCGAAATGATCGGCGTAGCCGCCTGTAATCTTCTGATTCGGAGGACTGTTTTGATAGCCAAACAGGAAAGCTGACACCAAATCTTCCTTATCCTTTAAAAAGGGCGGCACTTTTTCCAGCTTGTAATTAGGATTCTGTTTCAAGTACTGAGCTATGTAGAGTGCTTTCTCGTAAGCAGAGACGATCGGTTTATTTGTCTTGGCTACCTTCTGGGCATTGGTTAAGATTTCTTCAGTGCGTTGTCGCACTTTCTCCTTAATACCAGCAGGAACTTGCAGATAGTATTTCTGGATATTCTTGGAATATTTGGTGGAAGCTTTACTTAGAAGCGTGCGATCGCGATAAGGTACGTCCGAAATCACCGTGTAAGTCAGCCCTTCAATTAATCCCGGCCCTCTGATACTACCCTCTGTATCCACCGCCACCTGCTGCGCTGGAAAGTAAAGATCCTTAGCATTTGCCATTGCTGGAATTAAGTTGGGTAACTCAGACACCACCGTGTAAGTCTGAACTACCTCCTGGATCCGATTGGCGGTAAAGGCTGGAGGTAGGATAAATTTATAAGACCAGCTGGGGCGATCGATACTAAAAGCTTGTTTATTGCGAGAAATCTCCCAACCTTGACCAGTGTAGCGATCGAACGCCAGCACTCGCCAAAATCCCTCTGCTTGCGATCGCACCCTCAGCACCACTTTCGGCTTCAGAAAGCCCCGCAGATTCTGGTTAATCTTCTCATTAAAACCATAATAAAAAGTATCATCCAGTTCGCCTGCCCCTTCTTCCTTGTTTTGTCCCCTACCTGTACCGCTACCTTCCTTACCCTTCCTGCCTCTATAACCCGGATTATTAACGTTACTGGGGTCTAGATTATCTGTAAACTGGATCGGAGAACTGACTGGGAACGTCCGCAGTTGATAACCCGGTACTCTGGGCAAAAACGCAAAAATAGTCAGCCCCAGCCCCACAACTACCAGCAACAAAAAACTCAAGCGTCGTAAAGGAAAAGGCAAAATTAATTTTGGCTTTTTCCCCCCTTCTCCCATTTCGGTTGGGGAACGTCTTCTAACCGTTTCTAAGAGTCCCAGGCGCGATCGGTAGTCCAGCACCAAAACCGGCAAAGCGATCGCTAAAAACAACAACAGCAGCGGTGCAAAAGCCATCGTCTGACTCAGGGTAGCCGCCACCCCCAACAGAATCAGCCCAATTACCATCGAATAGCCCAAATCCTTGCGGCGAGGCAAGTCAAAGCTGTGCAAAACTTGCAGTTGAATTAATAATTCAGCTAAGATCAACCGCGTATCATTGAGAGAATCCCTCAGATTCGAGAGGAAATACGCCAACGCGCCCAGCATTCCGATCGCAATACAAAACTTCACCGGGATATTAGGCTTGCGGCGGCTATACCAACTCCACGCCGCACCCACAATACTCAGCGGCACAGCCCAAAAGCTTATCTGCGTTTCAGCCGCCACATCAGTAGCAATAATTCCCACCACCACCAAAGCCTGCACCAGCACTCGCAGCCAGAGCGAATCTTCCACTTCTGGCACCGGCATCCTCTCCAACCGCTCCCGAAACTTGGCTAAAAGCGGCGTATTTCGCAGTTTGTCAAAAGTCATTTGTCAATTATCAATAGTTATTTGTAAGTTGTCAGTGGTTACTGCTCGTTTCCCACTATCCACTATCTATTAATGTAATGACTAATGACCAATGACCAATGACTAATAATTACTGACCGCTAACCAATACAGCAAAAATTAACGGTTTCTGACCCAGTTGCTGAAACTTGACCTCTAAAGGGTAACTGCGATCGGGTTCCAAGTCAAACAATTCAACACTCAAGCAACCCGGATCGGGACGCTGAGTGGAGGCTAGAGCCTGACCCCCGCGAAACTTCAAACTACCACCGCAAGGAAATCGGCCTAAAATCCGTACAGATGTAATTGACGGCTTCTGGAGTTGATATTCCACCTCAAGCGTCAGCAAACCAGCAGTAGTGAGCCACTCTCGTTCCACCGCCAGCTGAGTTGGTGAAACAGCCAGCGTCAGAGAGCGAATAATCTGCCTCCCCGCCAGCAACAACAATACCATTTGTTCGGCCAAGGTCGCCGCTTCGTAACTGCGCGGAAACTTGGGCGTTTCTTGGAAACAGTCCACCGTATCCGCACTTTTACCAGCAGTTGGCATTAACACCTTGTCAGCAAACTTGTTCAGCATCTGGGAATGACCCGGAAATAAAGGCTCCACCGCACGCACTAATTTGGTCGTTTCGGTTCGTGAAGATTGCACCACCGCTTGACATCGGTCTACCAGTTGGGCAGAAATCTCTGGCGAGATGGATACTGGCAGCTTAAACTTTTGTAGCTCAGTCGTCCACAAATGCCTTTCCGGTATCGACTCTGGCTCTACCCTAGTAGGAACGTCGGGTTCGTAGTCAGAAATCTCTGTTTCCCACGGAAATAATGGTGGGTTCTTTTGGATCTCCGTCTTTAGCCGACGCTTAAGGATCGCCTGGAAACGGTCTTGCACGGCAGGAATGTCGCTTGGTTTCTGCGGGGTTTGACGCAAAACCTCCGAAGTAGAGGTGCGGTTGAGTGTAGCGTTCAATACTTCTGACTCCAGTAGATCGAAATCATCTAATTCCCAATCTTCTATATCACAATCGCCTAGCTCTGAGTTAAGAAAATCCTCATTATGAGTTTCTGAATTAGAACTCTCCCTCCCGATCGAAGGATCTGAGCAGCAGTCCAGATCTGGTAAAACCAGATCTGTTTGCAGTAACCAGGCGAAGAATCGTTCAGGGAAGGCTTCTATGTCTCTGTTCATCAGTCCATGCACCCGATCCGGACACGAATTAATTGCGAAGATCCCAGGCTTTTTCTAGAAGCTTAAACCACTGCTTCTGGATTTGGGTAATTGTCCAACCTAAATTTTGTGCGATTTCTCGATCGGACAGTTTTCTTTGTTTCGACTCCAGTAAGCTCAGCTGCTGCGGCTCCAAACTCGCCACAAAAGCTTGCCATTCCTCCGGCGTCAAGCCCAGATTCCTTTCTAGGTCTGCTTCTAACCACTCATGCACCAGTTCCCACCGATGCAATAGAGCAAATCGAACTAAATGATATTTAAAACGCTGTTGCAAATAATCCCGCTGGCGCGGAGTCAAACCCATTATCGCTTCTATTTCTTGGGCGGTAAGGTCTTGCAGGCGTAAGGAGAAGTAGTTGGCGCAGTCCTCCTGCTGGCGCTCTTGTAAGTAAACCATCAACTCGTTGATCACTGACTGGCGCAGCGAATCTTCCTGGTTGGGCGCTTCTTCTTGAGTCCCCATCACCTGGCGTACCTGCTGCACCAGCGCCTCATCCCAGCCAGCCTCTGATTCTGACGCCCCCCCTTCAGCAGCTTGTTCCATATCCACAGATGTTTCCGGCGGTTGCTTTTGCACAAACGCTTGTGCCCGCAAAACGATCAGCTGCTGGCTCCGGTTGTTGGAAAAGCGAATGCGTCGCTTGGCGTAACGCTCTGTAAAAGCCAGATATTCCGCCAATTCCAAAAGGGTGTGGGGACGATAAGTTGAACTTGTAGGTGCTAGCTGGGACATGGCTCCTTCTCGGCGAAAGGCACTCAAAGCTTCTACATAAAATCCCTGTAGGAAATCTTCAATCAAGGTCAACCGATTTTGATAGATCGATGACGCTCCACGTGGTGTAATGTAACGATAGACAATTGCACTCAGCGTACTGTGTAATTCTACCCGTCCAGCTTTTGACCCCAGTTTGTAATAATTGAGGCACTGCTGTAAACGATGATGGGCGAGTTTTGTCGCCCAAGTTTCGACAGCGCCCAGCGCTTGGATGCGCGTACTTTCATTACAGATTCGAGTTACTTCTGTTGCTAAACGCGCTGCTACTTCGCGACAATTCAGCTCTGAAGCACGGGTAGACTGCTTAAGTTCGTTGAACAGCAGCTCAAAGATAGCCTCCACGCTAGCAGATCTCTCCCAAGCTCGTTGTTATTGGGCTCGTTAAATTTAGCCCGTACTTAATTTAACGGCGAAGCCTTAGACCACCCATTTCTAAATAGATTGCATTCGGTTTCCCGATCGGTAACCAGAATTTAGTCTTTCCCCAAGCAGGCGATCGAATCAAACCAGATCTGGGTTATCCCCCAGATTGCCCGCATTTTTTTCTCAATGCTATCTCTCTGCGACGACGCTAGCACACCCAACTGCGATCGATCGGTTGAGTGGCTAGACTCAAAAGTAGACGATCGGAGCTAGTGAACTTGACCTATGAATTTAGATCGACAAATACAGGCTTTAATTGACAATGCACCTCAAGATGGGCATACGACCCAGGCGATCCAAGCGATCGGCCCAGATCTCAAGCTCCTGGCTCAGCAATTGCGCCATTCCCAGTACTATATTCTGCAAACCTTGGAGCGGGATTGGGTCTTGACTACTTTAAGCAATCGCGCTAACCCCGGCGACCAAAAGCAAGTTATTTACGCTTTTTCAACTCTCCAAGATGTCACAGCCGATCCAAATTCCCTTAAAGATCCGCAGGTGCTAGCCCTGCCCATTCCTGTCACCCATATTTTGTTTCAAATGCTGGCTATGAACGGGGTTTATAGTACTGTTTTTTTTGACACACCAGGCAATCTTTCATCGGGTACAGAATTGCGTCGGGAAGATTTACAAAATTTAATCGAGGCCCGATTGCAGCAAAATTACAAAGCACCCCGAAATACTAAGATCCATCTGCCTCCCGATATAGCCTGAATCAATTTTAGATTTTGGATTTATAGTAAATCTGAAATCTAAAATCTAAAATTCTAATACAGCCGACTCAAAACGTAGTCAGCCATGTCGATCAAGGCTTGGCGGGACTCTGAGGGCGGTAGATCGGCAAGATATTCAACGGCGCTTCTCGCTTCTCGCGTAGCCAATTCACGGGCACGCTCAATGCCCATGCCTTCATCGATTAATGCGATCGCTTGCTCCAAATCCCCAGCTTTAGAGAACTCCCGCTCGATCAGCACCTCCAAGTAGCGTTTTTCTTCTAGGGCAAATATCGCTGGCGCAGTCAGATTGCCACTTTTGAGATCCGAACCAGCCGGTTTGCCCAAAACTTCCGTAGAACCAGTAAAGTCCAAAATATCATCCACAACTTGGAACGCCAGACCGATATGACGCCCATAGCGATATAAATTTTCCGCCATTTCAGCAGAAACCCCACTTAAGCAACCAGCCGCCTTAGCACTGTTGGCCATCAGCGAAGCGGTTTTGGAGTAACTTTTTTGCAGATAAGCCTCGATCGATAAACTCGTCTCGAAGCGATTCAGCCCTTGCTGAATCTCCCCTGCTGCCAAATCCATAATTACCTCGGATAGGAGTTTGACCACTTCCAAGTTATCCAGGTTGGCTAAGTACCAAGAAGATTGAGCAAACAGAAAATCCCCTGCTAACACGGCGATGCGGTTGCCAAACAAGCTATGCACCGTGGGCACCCCACGCCGCACCTCTGATTCGTCCACCACATCATCATGCACCAGGCTAGCAGTATGTATCATTTCCGTAATCTCCGCCAACCGCCGATGACGGGGAGTTATCTCCCCATCTAGCATTGTCGCCCGCGAAATCAGGAGGACAATTGCAGGTCTCAGCCGCTTTCCCCCTGCTCCAAACAGGTGTTCTGCTGCGGCAGACAGGATAGGGTGACGCTTACCAACTAGCTGTTTCAAGTTCTCCGACAGCAAACGCAGGTCTGTTTCAACAGGCGAAAAGAGTGAGGTAGTTGAGGTCATGGATCTGCCGGTTTAGGCGTGATAATTTTTAGCGGTGGATTGTCAAGAAATTTAACATATTCTGTCCTCATTTTAAGCGAAGCCTCTCGCAGATGAAATAAGGCTAGGTACAATTGGCCAGTTTCCGATCCACGAAGATCGGCTGGCTGGGGCAGTAGGTATATCAAGCAGGTGCATGAGCAACTCCCCCGATCTACTCGATCGCTGATGAACAAGGTCTTTGAAAATTGTGTAGAATTTTTAAGCATTTTTCCAAATATGCTCTAAAAGCCAGGAACCTTGTGATAGTCTATATAATAAGGATTTCCAAAAATTCAACAAAACGCGGCAAGATTCTTCCACCATAGCCTCAAGCTATATGGGCGAAAAATGCCAAAAAAAGAGTATAACGACAGCGCCTGTAAGCGAAAACCTTGCTTGACAAGGAAAGACAGTGTTCGCAAACAGATTCGCAGTCAGATACGGACTCTTAACGCTGCCATCCAAAGCAACCGAGAGTTGCTATATTTTGCGCGGCCAGAGTTGACATTTTTCACTTCTAAAGTTCATGGTTCATTGCAATTAACAATGAGCGATGAACAAGCTCTGGTATGAAATTTTATTACACCAGTGCGTATATTTGGAGGCGGTAGTTTCTCCAAGCTTTCTGTTCCTATGACAGCCGTCAGAGCGACTGGTTTGCTCGTGCCTGCTGACAAAAAGTTATTAGTATCAAATTTTACGTTCCTCCGCTTTACTCCTAAGTGCATTATGGTTTACCGCGATATGCCCCTGATGATTCCCCTTATAGCGACTGGTTATTTACTAGCCATTTATGTCTTGTTGATCCTCGCTCAACGGTCAGGAGCTTGGCGACGCCCGGAGGGTTAACTCAGGTTAACCAACAGCAAGCCTGACCTTGTTTATCTTGACTGCCGTTATACCCCCGCTATATTAGGTAATCCAATTAGCGGTGGGATGATGTCAATAGCTCATTCTAATGATTCTAGCGGCACTTGCTGGAATGGAACAGATACGGGTAAGCACACTTGCTCGACAAGTGGCGTACAACCGAGCCACTGTACTGACAATTGAGCAAACCGATCTGGGTCTCCACTGACGCAGAAACGTGTAGGCTGTGCCGGACTTGTACTCCTGAGTCCTAAAAGATCGAGTTCTTGAGCTGCTGCGGCTGCAACGTATACTGCCGGATCGACTGTACGTATCGATCGCGGCAAAATTGCACGCAACACTGGTGCCAGATGGGGATAGTGGGTACAGCCGTAAATCAGTGTATCAATTTGCTGCTGTAATAAAGGAGCTAAGTATTCCTTCGCCACCTCATAGGTATAAGCATCGTTAATGCGGTTTTGCTCAATCAGGGGCACGAATGCGGGACAACCGACTTGCCAGACTTGGACAGTTGGATCGATTTCCTGGATAGCGTGACGGTAAGCATTACTGGCGGCGGTGGCGGGGGTGGCAATCACGCCAATCCG
Source organism: Argonema galeatum A003/A1 (assembly GCF_023333595.1). Classification (GTDB taxonomy): domain Bacteria; phylum Cyanobacteriota; class Cyanobacteriia; order Cyanobacteriales; family Aerosakkonemataceae; genus Argonema; species Argonema galeatum. The sequence goes on along the minus strand of NZ_JAIQZM010000014.1, from coordinate 74,604 downwards.
CTTGCCGATGCTGACGGCAGCACGAGCGCCGGGGAGGATAACTCCTAATATGGGGACATTGAACTCGGACCTTACCGTCTCTAGTGCCAGAGCAGAACTGGTATTGCAAGCGACGATTACCATTTTGACGCCTTGGAGCGTCATCCAATGGAGAATCTCGCGCACGAACTGCAAAATTTCTGCCCCGGAACGGTTGCCGTAGGGCAATCGTGCTGTATCGCCAAAATAAAGTATGGATTCCGATGGCAATTGTCGGTAGAGTTCTCTCAAGACGGTGAGACCGCCGACGCCGCTGTCAAAGACTCCTATTGTATCAGTGGTCATTTGTCCTTTATGAGTGATCGGTTGTGCTTGATTAGTAATTTTGCTGAAGGTATTGGAGAATACCACGGGCGATCGCAGCTGCCATTTGTCTTTGATAAGCTGGGGAAGCGAGTCTGGGGGCATCCTCCGCTCCTGTGACAAAACCAACTTCTACTAAAACCGCAGGCATGGGATTATTTCTCAGGACATAAAATCTGGCCTGTCGTACCCGACGGTCTGGGAGGCCAATGCTTTGGAGGATGCTATTGTGGATAGTTCGGGCCAGACGTTCGGCCTCGCTGCTGCTGTAATAATAGGTTTCCAGTCCGTTAATGTCGGGGCGAGTCATATCGATCGCATTGGCATGGATGCTGACGAATAAGTCGGCATTCACTCGTCTAGCAATCTGTACCCTGGGTGCGAGGTCAACGAAATAGTCATCGTCCCGCGTCATCACGACCTGAATATTCTGCTTCTCAAGCAGCCTCTGCACCTCTCGTCCGATCGGCAGAATAACGTCTGCCTCGTGCAGCCCCCCAATCCCTATTGCTCCCACATCCTTGCCGCCGTGTCCCACATCTACAACTACTACAATCCGGGCATTGGGATTGCGCGATGGCAGGGGTCTGGGATAATCCGTGACTGAACTGGGCACAGGATCGGTACGGCTGGGTGGAGGAACCGAAATTTCCCTTGAGCCTCTTAACGGTAGGGCTAAGAGTTGAGGTGAAGGCTGATTGATGTCCCCAATCTGCACGCCAGAAGCGGGTAGTACCAGAAGTACGACCGTAGAAGGGTCTACCTGTCGCATACGCAGCCGCAATACGGGACTGTTTGCATTTGACTGCGGTTCCCGGACTCTAGAGGCAAGTTTAGCGGCAGGAATGGTAATGCGGTAAGCGCCAGACGATTGGTCCCAGCCGCTAGTGTAAGTAAAAGGCTGGTTTGCTCGGATTAAAAGCTGATTGCCACTCACTTCGACTGACTGAATTGTAGCCAGTCGATCGTCATTATTGCGATCGGTTGCTGAATCCTGTCCCAAGGTCGGCAACACCACAATTCCACCCAAATTGCTGACCTTGGCCTGCCAATCGGGGCTATCTTTCGACACCTGCAACGTCAGGCGGGCTAGAGGCGGTGTTGTTTGGACTTGGGTCAGCTCAATCCGGCTGACTCCGTTTCTATTAACGGATAAGTCTTTTAGGATTAATTGGGGAGATAAAGCAGTGCCTTCGAGGTCGATATCAATAGTGCGATCGCTTGAACGCCGCACGTTGACCGCTGGGTTAGGCCCGCTGGTGCGGATAAAAAACCCATCGGGCGTCACCTGTATATCCTCGATTTGGGTTACCGAAGCAGAACCCCCTGTTGAGACATCTAGAGAGGCGGCAGTGTTGCTTCCTCGATCATCCGCACGAGAAGGGGTTGGCAGTTGCACCAGCCACTGTCTGGGAGAAATTCCCTGAAATCTAACCTGCTGTGGGTCTAGCGTATAACCGGGGTTTAATTCAATCACCAGACGAGTGGTTTGGGAGTCTAACTGCCCCACCCGTAGCTCTCGGAGTGCGCCCCTCAGTTGCTGATTTACCGTCGAACGGACGAAAGCAGTACCGGGTAGATCGATTACCAAGCGAGTTGGATTGAAAAGCAATTGCGCTTTCGGTTGAACGCCGCTGTCAGTGGTAAAAACTAGCCGATTTCGATCGGCATCAAAACGCCAAGATTGCAGTCTACCCGCACTGGCTGGAGATGACAGCAGAAATAGGCTCAAAACAGTACTGGGTAGTAGCCAGTGAAATTTCACTATAGTTTCTCCTGATTTTCGTCGCCCAGCAGCATAACTTTTATCGGCTGGTAAGGATTCTACTTTGAGTCACAGGTTTGGATCTGAGTACCCGTGCTTATAATAAGTACACAGTTTGAGGCTGCGTTGAACAATACCACAACTTACCTCTGCACGCGCTGCCCAGCACAAGTAAATCGATTTTGGATTCTAGGATAATGGAATTGACTCCAAGGATGAATCCGGCTGGCTCTAAAACCCTTTAATTTAAACAGATCGCTATTTCTGCGATCGCACTTTCCTCACACCGACGCTGTTGATACACCCCACGCTGCTGGGAGTCTATTACCCGAAGCCCCGTCTGGAAATGGGCAATGACTGAGCATAAAACTTTTTTTCAGGTAAGCAATTACGCTATCCGGATCTAAGTATTCCTAAGTCCACTTGCCGAACCAACGCCTGCCAAAACGAGTCCTACTTCGCCTCGTCTAATCCCCACACCTAGAGCCAAACGGTTGATTTGAGGTTGACCAAATACCGTCCAGCAGTGACAACCTTACCAATAATAGCGATCGCAATCAAGAAGATTGCTTGCATCAACCATTGCTTCCGCACAAATCATTCCTTCTAATTTACAAGTTTCTTCACAAACTCAAGTCTATTTTTTGGTCGTTGCGCTTCAAAACAATGTGCGATATAAGGAGGGTTGAGTCAAAAAAACGGAAATAATCTCTCCAAACTAGGAGTATAAATATTAACAGTTTTTTGATGATTTTAAGTAATATTACGGAGAAAAGATAATTTATGAAAGGAAGCTTTTTAGTCGAGCTAATTTTGAATTCACCTAATTGGTCAAAAACCCTGCATCTATTGTTGGCTGTACTAAATCTGACGTTGAGCAGTCCGGTTTTGGCGCAAGAGCAAGGTCAGACACAAGGTATGCTCCTGCGAACCATCACGGTTACGGGTCGGGATGTCGAAATGATTCCTACAACTATAACACAGGTGGAGTTGGGCGTAGAGGTTCAGGGTAAAACAGCAGTTCAAGTGCAGCAGGAAGCGGCCAGACGGTCATCTGCGGTAGTGGAACTGCTGCGATCGCGTAATGTCGAAAAATTGCAAACCACAGGCATCCGGCTAAATCCCAACTATAGCTACGAAAACAACGTACAGCGCCTCACGGGATACACCGCCGCCAATACCGTTAGCTTTCGCATCGATACGCAGCGAGTCGGCAATCTCCTAGACGAAGCCGTGCAAGCCGGAGCAACGAGGATTGACGGCATTAGTTTTGTGGCTTCAGATAACGCTCTAGCCGCAGCTCAACAGCAAGCTTTGCGGTCAGCCACTCAGGACGCCCAAAAACAAGCCGATGCCGTTTTAAGCGCCCTGAATTTGACCAGACGGGAAGTCCTCAGCATTCAGGTTAATGGAGCCTCTCCACCACCGCCAAGACCGCTCCTTAGAGCAGAGGCTACGCTGGATGCACAGCCTTCTACACCAGTGGTAGGTGGCGAGCAGCAGGTAGAAGCATCCGTTACCTTACAAATTCGGTATTGACATAGGGGCTAGGGGCTAGGGGCTAGGGGCTAGGGGCTAGGGGCTAGGGGCTAGGGAAGAGAGAAGAGGGGGAGCAAGATTTCCCACCAAGGTTGCGGGGCTGGGGGCAAAAATGTCCCGATGCAAGGTTGGTAGTGCGATCGCCAGCAGTTTAAAATTCCTCTTGTCTGTAGTTATCTACTTGACTGGTGTTAGTATCTTGTTTGGAACCCAGTAGATCGAGCCGATCCACCCTGATCACCGGCTTGGAGCGATTTGCTCCCGTGGCGCGGTCTTGCCAATAGTCAAACTTTAAAGAACCGCTCACACCAATCAAACTACCCTTGCGAACGTAATTAGCAGCTATTTCCGCCGTTTTGCCCCAAATTTCCAAATTGAACCAATCTGGCTCATCACTGTTACGAGTTTGACGATTCACAGCTAGCGTTAAGTTACAAACAACGCTACCTGACTCGAAATACTTGACTTCAGGGTCACGCCCTGCACGGCCTACCAAGTTAACAACATTGAGAGTCATAATGATTTACCAGTACAGCTGTACTCTTTTCCTTGGATCTACTTTAGCGAAATTGAGGTCAACATAAGGATTTCGATCGCGCTGGCAACAATAAATTATCCTGCTGGACTAGACGCCGGATAGAAAACGTAATAGAATCCAGCACGGTTAGGTTACAGTTGTACACAAAAGCATCTCACTTTGGGGGCCAAGAAGCGCGTGGGTTTTTTCAATCGCTTTTCTTTATCTCGCGACATGGGTATCGACCTCGGTACCGCTAACACACTGGTTTATGTATCCGGTAAAGGGATTGTTCTCCAAGAACCTTCAGTGGTAGCCATCGACAAAGACACAATGGAGCCATTGGCAGTTGGAGAAGAAGCAAAAAAAATGCTGGGCCGCTGTCCCGGCAACGTGATTGCCGTCCGCCCTCTGCGGGATGGAGTCATTGCCGATTTTGATACCGCAGAGCTGATGCTCAAGCATTTTATTCGGCGGGTAAATGAAGGGAAAGCCTTAGTTCACCCCCGGATTGTGATCGGCATTCCCAGCGGTGTCACCGGAGTAGAACGACGGGCGGTTATGGAAGCAGCCCTTCAAGCAGGTGCGAGGGATGTCCGGTTGATTGACGAGCCAGTAGCAGCAGCCATAGGAGCTGGACTACCTGTAGCAGAACCTACAGGCAACATGATTATTGACATCGGCGGCGGTACAACTGAAGTTGCTGTTTTGAGTTTGCAGGGTACAGTGATCAGCGAATCAGTGCGCGTCGCTGGGGATGAGCTGAATGAATCGATCACTCAGTACATGAAAAAAGTTCATAACTTGGTGGTTGGGGAACGAACCGCTGAGGAAATTAAGATTCAGATTGGCTCAGCTTACCCAACAAATGCCGATGAAGATTACATCATGGAAGTCAGAGGTTTGCACCTGCTTTCTGGACTACCGCGAACAGTTACGATCAAAGGGCCAGAAATCCGCGAAAGTATGTCGGAGCCTTTAGCTGTGATTGTTGATGCTGTCAAGCGCACTCTGGAGCGGACTCCTCCAGAACTCGCAGCAGATATCATCGATCGCGGCATCATGCTAGCAGGAGGTGGTGCTTTACTGAAAGGTCTGGATACGCTGATCAGCCACGAAACTGGAATAGTGGTGCATATAGCAGCAGATCCCTTAAGTTGCGTCGTGTTGGGAACAGGACGGGTGTTAGAGAATATCACCCAGCTCGATCGTGTATTCAGCGGTCGCTCTCGCAACCTCTAGCTTTCAATCCCAATCTCCAATTTAGACGCCAGAATTCAGATTTAATTCTGAATCCTGATATTTGACTGCTGACTTTTATTGCATAAATAGGTTGAATGTATACGCTACGTCGCTGGTGGGATCGCAATTGGTTACAATTTGGCCTGGTTGGTCTAGTCATCGGTGCTGCATGGATTGCTAAGCAAACTCAAAGTGCCGCAATCTTTGAGGTCTACCAGTTGGTGACTCGTCCTTTCCAATCTAATCCACCCAAACAAGAGGTTCTGGCCGATGCTAGGACATTAGAACTGCAAGCACGTTTAGAGGAAGTACAAAGTCAAAATCAAAAACTACGAGAACTCTTGGGATATGTATCCGCCACTCAAACCAAAGGGATTGTAGCTCCCGTTGTGGGCAGAAGTGCGGATCACTGGTGGCAACAGGTTACTTTGGGCCGAGGAACCCAAGCGGGAATAAAAGAAGGCTATATTGTTACGGCTCCCGGTGGTTTGGTAGGTCGGGTTATTAGCGTCACTAAAAATAGCAGCCGCGTGTTATTAATTAGCGATGCCAGCAGTCGGGTTGGGATTACGATCAGCCGCAGTCGTTATATGGGTATAATGCGGGGTCTGTCAGGTGATAAAGCCACGATCCAGTTCTTTGAAAGAGTTCCAGATGTCCGCAAAGGAGATGTGGTTGCGACCTCATCAGTCAGTGAGCTTTTTCCCTCCGGTTTGCCAGTTGGTCGTGTGGAGTCAGTTAATCTCAGCCAAAATCCTGCGCCTGAAGCTGCGATCGTACTTTCAGCACCTACAAGTTACTTGGAGTGGGTGGTTGTATATCCCAGTAATTGATGATGCGATCGATTTATTCATCAGGGGCGCTACAGAAAAAAGAAGGCTCTTCCCTATTTATTATGCTATTTGAGCAGAGGGGCGCTTGAGCAGAGGGGCGCTTGTGCAGAGGGGCGCTTGTGCAGAGGGGCGCTTGTGCAGAGGCATAAAAATGTTATTGTTTTGAACAAAAGCACAACAACTCCCAAAGAGCCGTAGGTTGCAGCACGACACTGATATACACGGATGCACTGATATAGCAATAACCAATGACCAATTACCGATCTTCACTCAAAAGACCTCACCCTTTAATAAATATCTCTAATTGGCATCAGAATACTCGTCAAATTGCCAATGCGATGGTGATATTTGGTTCTGTGATGTTGTGTTTGCTAAGCTTGCCCACGCGGTTACCCGGAATGGAATTGTTGGGATTGGGGCCGAATTGGTTGTTGATTTGGGTGGTTGCTTGGAGCGTCAAGCGCAGTGTTTTCTCAGGAGCGATCGCAGGTTTGACTTTGGGGCTGATTCAAGATGGCATGACGGCACCATATCCTACTCATGCAATCAGTTTGGCTTGCGTGGGAATTTTGACCGCTTTTCTGAAAAAACAACGGTATGTAGAAGAAGATTTTATTTCGGTAGCTTTAATTGTATTCGGAATGGCGCTCGTGGCGGAAACGGTATTTGCCCTTCAGTTTATGATGGCGTTCATGGCGAAAACGGTATTAGCCCTTCAGTTTATGACTATGAGCGATCGCAACTTATCTGAAATTTGGACAGAGAATCAGCGAATTGCGCTCACTTCTGCTATCCTGAGCAGTCTTTGGGCTCCCGTAATTTATTATCCGCTCAATCTTTGGTGGGAAAAAATAAACTTGCTAGATCAGTCGTAAAATGGCTCTTCCGTATTTACTATGCTATTGCAGAGAGGCAGAGGGGCAGAGGGGCAGAGGGGCAGAGGGGCAGAGGGGCAGAGGGGCAGAGGGGCAGAGGGGCAGAGGGGCAGAGGAATAAAAATGTTATTTTTTTGAACAAAAGCATAACAACTCCGAAAGAGTCATTAAAAATCAATTTGAAATCTGCAATTCTTCAATCTTCCCTTTCCTAATGACTAATGACTAATGACTAATGACTAATGACCAATGACCAATGACCAATGACCAATGACTAATGACAATTTAATGATGCTAAGGTGTCTGGAACTGGCCCGCGTAGCTTTAGGACGGACTGCGCCCAATCCCCTTGTCGGTTCGGTAATTGTTCGGGAAGGTGAGATTGTTGGAGAAGGTTATCATCCGGGCGCGGGTCATCCTCATGCCGAAATCTTTGCTCTTAGGCAAGCGGGCGAACTGGCTAGGGGTGCTACTCTCTACGTTAACCTAGAGCCCTGCAACCATTACGGACGGACGCCTCCCTGTACGTCCGCATTGATAGCCGCTGGGGTGACTAAGGTGGTGGTGGGTACGATCGATCCCGATCCGCGAGTTTCTGGAAGTGGGATCGATCGTTTGCGAGAGGCTGGGGTTGATGTGGTAGTGGGAGTCGAAGAAGATGCCTGTCGTCAATTAAATGAAGCTTTTATACATCGGGTTTTGTATCGGCGTCCGTTTGGAATTTTAAAATACGCGATGACCTTGGATGGTAAAATTGCCACGACCACTGGTGACAGCGTTTGGATCACTGACAAAAATGCCCGTATTCTGGTACATAAACTGCGATCGGCTTGCGATGCTGTGATTGTCGGTGGTAATACAGTTCGCCGGGATAACCCCCACTTAACCAGTCATCAAGCAGAGGCTCATAATCCTTTGCGAGTGGTGATGAGTCGGACGCTAAATCTACCAGAGTCAGCTTATTTATGGCAGACTTCAGAGGCTCCAACTCTAGTCTTAACTGAAAAAGGAGCTAATCCAGATTTTCAACAACTGCTGCTAAAACGGGGTGTGATGGTGGTAGAACTTCTTCAGCTGACACCTGCTAACGCCCTGGCATACTTGTATGAGCAGGGGTTGCTTTCTGTGTTGTGGGAATGTGGAGGTACTTTGGCTGCACGTGCTCTAGCAGAAGGAACTGTACAAAAAATTTGGGCTTTTATTGCCCCCAAAATCGTTGGCGGGGAAGAAGCGCCAACGCCTGTGGGAGATCTAGGATTTACTAAGATGAGCGAAGCACTTACCTTAGAACGAGTCACCTGGCAAACTATAGGCCAAGATTCCTTAATCGAGGGTTATTTACCCGCACAGGTGTGGGCAGAGGAGCAGAGGGGCTAGGCTTCGACGTGACACTTCGGCAAGCTCAGTGCGGAGACGCTCAGCCGAACGGGAAGAGGGGCTAGGGGCTAAGGAAAAGAATCCTTACTTTTGACTTTTGACTTTTGACTTTTGACTTTTATAGCCCCTATGACAAGTTCCCGGATTAAAAATCCCAATCCAGGTAGGAAGTGCAATAGACTAACAACAGCACAGAAAAAATGCTAGAAATTACTTTTTTAAGCCTATTTGTCGGCAGTCTCGGTCTCCAGGCAACAGCCATAGGGGGATGGATGCGCTGGTATCAAGCGGCGGTTGTGCAAGAAGACGAACAGGAGGAAGAGATTTTGACCCGTTATGAATCCAAATTAAATGCCGAGGCAGAAGCACCTCCGCAACCAAACGGTTCTGCTCAAGGGTTAGCCCGCGAATTGCGTTTGGCTGGCTGGGAATTTAAAATTGTGCGTTCCAACCGGGATCTGTTTCGCGACCCCGTTGTTTTTCAGCGTTTGTGTGATGAAGAGGGGGAAGCTGGCTGGATTTTATTGGAAAAACTGGATGACAGACGGGTGCGATTTAAGCGACCTGTGGCATTGCGAGATCTGATTAAACCAGAACGCCTCAAGTTTGACCCCTATAGGTGCCACTACGGTTCGTCGTCAAAGCCGCTGATGTGGCTGGGTGCGATCGCTGTTCTGACAGTTATCATGGTCTCCGCTTACCTGGGCTATGCCCTGGTGGCAACCACACTGAAACAGTCGCCTGCGGCTTTGCCAACGACGCTTCAAGAACCGCTAACGCCAGAGGGGACACCAGAACCCTCGCCGCAAGATTAGTCTATTGTTAGTTCTTAATTTTCTAAAGTAATGACAAATAACTACAAAATCTGAGATATAAACTGGCGGGTGCGCTCTGACTGGGGACGCTCAAAAAATTCCTCTGGCGTCCCTGACTCGACAATTAAGCCGCTATCCATCAAAATTACTCGTGAGGCTACTTCACGTGCAAAGCCAACTTCGTGGGAGACGACAACCATAGTCATGCCTTCTTGGGCTAACTGTAGCATTACGTCTAGCACTTCTCGCACCATTTCCGGATCTAGGGCGGAGGTGGGTTCGTCGAAAAGCATGATTTTGGGTTGCATGGCTAAGGCGCGTGCGATCGCGACTCGTTGCTGCTGTCCTCCCGATAACTGACCTGGATATTTCTGTGCTTGTTCTAAAATTCCCACTCGTTCCAATAGCTGCATCGCGGTTTCTTCTGCTTTTGCTTTCGATCGCTTCCGCACCCAGATTGGCGCTAAAGTGATGTTTTGCAGCACTGTTAAGTGAGGGAATAAATTAAACTGCTGAAATACCATCCCCACCTCTCGCCGAATCGCTTCAATGTTGCGGAGGTCGTGACCCAGAGTAATGCCGTCAATTTCAATTTGTCCCTTTTGATATTCTTCTAAGGCGTTGAAGGTGCGGATAAAGGTGGATTTGCCAGAACCCGATGGCCCCATAATTACCAGTACTTCCCCTCGGTTGACAGTTAGGCTAACACCGCGAAGAACGTGGAATTTACCATACCACTTGTGAACGTCTTGGGCAATGATGATCGGTTTTTGTTCCTGCATTCACTTCCTCAATTGCCGAAGTTCTCACTTTTCTCTGATTATTTTACCCATCGGTTACCTAAAAAATTCCTATTCTTATTCTTATCTGCGTTCATCTGCGTTCATCTGTCTTCATCTGCGGTAAAAATTTAACCAACGATGAAAACAGATAAGTAGGTGGGCATCATTAAACGTAAAACTGTCAGGCCCTTAGAAACCCGGTTTCTGGGAGTTCAGTTTATTTACACCCACCTACTTAATTTGACTATATCACTCTAACGATAATTGCCATAACTTAAGTTTTACCCACATCTAACTCTTTTTCCAAACGCCTACTAGCCAGCGACATCGAATAACAAAACACCCAATAAATCAATCCTACAAATAAATAAACTTCCGCATAGCGACCGAGAAATTGGGGCTGTGCCAAAATAGAACGGGATATACCAGTTAACTCCACCAGCGCAAAAAGCGAAAGCAGCGAAGTATCTTTAAATAATCCAATAAACTGGCCGACAATTGCTGGAATAACAGCACGTAACGCCTGCGGTAACACAATGAACAATAATATTAACAGAGTGTTGAATCCCAGCGATCGGGCCGCCTCCACCTGTCCTCTTGGCACGGCTTGCAAGCCGCCGCGCACGTTCTCTGCCATGTATGCGGCGCTGAAAAGCACAAGTCCTGCGATCGCACGCAGCACCCGATCCAACCTGATTTCTGATGGCAAAACCAAAGGTAACATCACCTGCGCCATAAACAGAATTCCAATTAACGGCAATCCCCTGATAATTTCAATGTAGAGGATGGAAAACCAACGCACTACTGGCAGTGTACTTTGTCTTCCTAAAGCTAACAATACTCCGAGAGGAAAAGATAAACCAATACTAATTATCGTCGTAAAAATTGTTAGCAGCAAACCGTTCCAGAGGTTTGTTGGCACAAGCGTTAAACCCCAACCGCCGCCAATCAACCAGAAAATGATGGCGAAAACTATCACCCATATCCAAGGTAGCCAGAGATTTAATTGGCTAGGTAATTTGTGAGCGATCGCGCCCCAAGATAACCCAACCATAATTGCTAAAATTACGAATATTATCCAAATTCGCCATGACTGACTAATGGGATATCGACCTACCAAAAACAACCGGAAGTTAGCTTGAACAACTGCCCATTTTGCATTGGTAAAAGCCCAACTTAAGAAGCTTCTAAGAATTTGATAAAATATCCAGAAGCAACCTATTGTGAGTAAGCTGTTGTACCAGGTATTAAATAGATTCTTACGCAGCCAACCCAAGGGACTGAGGCGGACAGCAGAAGGAACGTTGTCAATTTCGGGTTGATTCATATTAAATAGATTTAATTATCGTTCTTTTAATTGGACAGATTTGTTAAATAGATTCATAACTAGGGAAATAATCAGGCTAATTGTCAGATATATTGTCATAATTAATAACATCACTTCTACTGCCCTACCAGTTTGATTAAAGGTGGTGGAAGCTACTAAATAAATATCTGGGTAGCCGATCGCAACTGCCAAACTAGAATTCTTTGCTAAATTAAGATATTGACTTGTCAGCGGTGGAATAATCACTCGCAAAGCTTGGGGAAAAATGACCAATCGCATCGCTAATCCTGGTTTCAAACCAAGAGATGCAGCCGCCTCCCACTGTCCTCGCGACACCGATTGAATCCCACCCCGGACAATTTCGGCAATGAATGCACCCGTGTAAAGTGTTATTCCTATTAACAATGTCGAAAACTCTGGCGAGAACTGTATCCAAGGTAGTTCTAAACCATTTTGGCTTAAGCGGATAACCCCAAGCACCGAAATCGGGTTTTCTACTTTTGGCAAAGTGAGAAAAACAGCGAAGTACCAAAACAGCAGTTGCAGCAGTAATGGCGTATTGCGGAAGATTTCGACGTAAATTAGAGCTAGTTTACGCACTAACCAATTATCGGAAAGGCGGGCAATTCCGGCAGTAATTCCGACTATCGTTGTGAGGATAATTCCGACAACCATTACTCGCAGAGAATTGACCAATCCTACTAACAAAGCACGGCTGTAAGTATCGGAAGGTGCGTAGGAAATTGGGGTTTCGCCAATATCAAAAGCTGCCTGAGAGTTAAGAAAGCTAAATCCCGGCTGAATGCCTAGTTGTTGCAAGTTGCGGTTAAGGTTTCCCCAAAGTATAGCGACAACAATTGCGGCAATCAATACAGCCAAGAATTGACCGGCGAAACGCCAAAACCGAACATCACGCCAGAGGTTCAATTTTGGATGATTAGACTGCTGGTTATTACTCATGATCGATCGCAACTTTTCAATCTAAAAATCATCGAAAAGGAGGAGAATATTGCAGTCCACCTTTTGTCCAGAGGTTGTTTTGACCGCGTGGTAGGTTGAAGGGTGTTTTTGGGCCAAGGTAGCGATCGTAAATTTCGCCGTAGTTACCCACATTTTTAATAATCCGCACCGCGAAGTCATTCGGCAAGCCCAATCCTTCGCCTAAATTTCCTTCTTTGCCTAGAAATCGCGTCACTTCTGGGTCTTTGCTATTGGCAAACTGAGCTATATTTTTGGAATTAATGCCCAGTTCTTCGGCATTGATCAGGGTGTAAATACTCCACTTGACGACATCGAACCATTTGGAGTCGCCATTGGCAACTGCTGGTGCTAGAGGTTCTTTGGACAGTACCGCATCAAGAATTAGATGGTTTTGGGGTTGTGGTAGAGTGGTGCGGCGGGAGAGTAGCTGGGAGCGATCGGATGTGACCCCTTGACAGCGACCTTCTGCATAGGTGGCGAAGGTGGTATTAATGTCTTCAAAAACAACGGGTTTGTAGGGAATGCCTAGTTTTCGCATCTGGTCGCCCAGATTTTGCTCGTTAGTGGTGCCTGTTTGGGTGCAGATGGCTTTGCCTTTCAGGTCTGTTAAACTTTTAATACCGCTATCTTTTTTAACCATGATGGCTTGACCGTCGTAAAACATCACGGGGGCAAACTCCAGACCTACGGAGGTATCGCGGCTGAGTGTCCAGCTGGTATTGCGGCTAAGTATATCTACTTCGCCTGTCTGGACGGCGGTAAACCGTTCTTTGGCGTTGAGGTTGCGGAATTCTACGGCGTCTGGGTTATCGAATATGGCGGATGCGATCGCACGGCAAACATCCACATCCAGTCCAGCATATTTGCCGTCCGAACTGACAAAGCTAAATCCCGGTAATTCTCCACTCACACCGCAGATCAGCTTGCCGCGACTTTTAACCGTATCCAACCTACTCGTCCCCGGAGTTGAGCTAGGCGGCCCACCACAGGCTACCAGCGAAAATAGTACGGGTAAAGTTGTAAGTAGTACTAAACACCATTTACGCATAAATTCCTGCGAACATTCTCCTTTAGGAGCGTAGCAGAATCAACGGCGAACGTGGATATTGCGACTTGTTGCCTCAAGCCTTTTATTTGCGTTATAAATTATACCGATACCAACAAGTATGGGGCAGCTTGTCTGAGACTAATTGGTTTCTTGCCAGGTAGACTGGCGTTCTAGAGCCAGATCGCGGATTAGGGTCAATTTGGAGTTGAGGTAGTCATTCAAGAGATTGGTTTCGTGATTGTCGAGCGATCGCTGATTTTTCAGCTGCTTGAGCAACCACTGCACCAGACTGGCATCATCGAGCTTTAACAGGATTTGGGCTTGGGTGGTCTCAATTACAGACCACAGTTGACGCAGCATTGTGGGAGTCATATTGACCTCTTCTTAATCATTGCTTCATATTTCAAGATACCCAACCTTGTTCATACCAAATCTTGATGCACACAAGATGACACAATAATTACAAAATGCTTAATAAACCGACCAATAACTTGACGCAGATGAAAATATAAGTTTTTGATTCCTTGCCTAAGCATGGTAAGTGTATTTCTCACATCCCCCTAAAGGAGGATAAAGTCTCAGGTGAATAAGGGACGAGTTTGGGGCTTCCGGCATAGTGAGTAAGTTGAAGAAGGTGACGGGGTGCGTTGCGCTTGGTTTCGGAGTTTCCCAACTGTGGGGCGAGATTTAAGGTTCCGGCGTTGTGGGTGGATGGGTGGTGTCAGCGCTGTTTTCTGGGGTTTCGGGAGATGGCGAAATATCAGAAGTATTTATAATTTGTGACAGTGGTAACTCTAGCTGAACTGGTTGAAGCTCCTGTTGTTCTGCTTTCTTACTGCGTCGCCCACCCTTTTTACTTTTAGAAAATAAAGCTCCAAACCCAGTCTCTATCTCTTGTTTAAAAATTGACTGATATTTTTTTTGACCAGAGTGATGGAAGAGCGATAGGTTAAGGTTGTTATCAAAATGCGCCAAGCGTGGGACGAGGTTTAAGGTTCCAGCTTTGTGGGTGGATGACTGGTGTCACTCTAAACGGTCAAGAAAGATCTTTTTTTGTTAGCGTAATATTTTGCAACACTAAGTCTACAACAACAAAAAGCTTACAAGATTCAATCTGGAAGGGAGACAAGAAGCTGTAAAACCCGCCCACAGTAAGGGTTTTACAGCTTCTTGTTTGTTTTTTCGTGGGGAGGCATGGTTGAGTTGTATTGGTCTATAACCGTTTCTCGTTAAAATTTTATGGTTGTATTTGGCAAAACACTAAAAGATATGCTAAAAACAAAAAAGAAGCAACCCGCTTTTCTCAAAGCATGGTTGCCCTCATTGATTAATATGCCTCTTTCTTCTATTGGTTTAAGACTGTGCCTCCAAGCTAAAAATCTTAAACCAGCCAAGTATAGAGGCACTTTTCACCACTCCTTAAAAACGCAGGAGCCAGTTCTACTATGTCATATTCTAGCGAACAATCAATTCCTAGTCAACATAACAATGTTGACTCGAACCTTAGCAGAAGAATCTCCTATAATCTCAGCGGACGCGATCAGTGCGATTTGGTCGCGCTGGAATACATAGCACAAGACACTGACTCAGTTGGTCGTGGTGTGACGGTAGTTGAGATGATGTCTGTGATGGATTTATCAAACCCAGCAACTTCATCTCGCCTCCGTCGGATGAGTGATATTGAGTATGGGCGGATAGACGCACCGCTACTAGAACGACGCAAGTGCGGTGCCCCCCAAGGGGCAGATTCGTATTTTTTAGCGGAAGGAGTCAGCTTAGCGGAAATCCAAAAAATAATGGCTAAGAAAGGCTACAGCTATGAGCGTTATCATGCCAAGCGCCAAGGGAAAAAGCAAGCTAATAACGATAACGAGTACGAGAGTACAGCAGGTAATGACCTAGAAAATGAATTAACGGACGATGAGAGCGATCAAACTGATAGTCAATTTTCAGAGAATGGAGAAAATCAAGAGGAATCAAATTCTTCAGAACCAAATGAGATCTATGAATGTAGCGCCAAACAGATAGATGATTCTGATGGTGACAATAAAGATGCCAAGGTGGAAGTAGCGGCAATGTTTCGGTTGGCTGAAGTAGTGATCGAGCTCAAACAAAACTACACTGCCATTAAAGAAGAAAATGTTCTTCTTAAACAAGAAATAGACAATCTAAAAAGTCGGTTGGCTAAATTAGAAGAAAAACTTTTGAGTGGAAGCTCTAGCAGACTAATGGCCATGTTAGATGAAGCATTTGCTCCAAATCAAGCTCAAAACGGCAAAGCTGGTCATTAAAACAGCTTTGCCGTTTTGAGCTTGGTTTGATTTTTGGGGGTGTGGCGGAATAGGAAACGCACTGGACTCCTAATCCAGTAACCTTGCCGAGGTTTTGTGGGTGCAAATCCCACCTCCCCCACAATTAACTACTTGGCGTGGCCATGCAAAAGCTTAAAGTCAACATTTGTAGGTTTCCTAAGCCTGAAATGCACAACTTTAGAACGCTTATGTGCTTCTGATTGTACATCAGAATTAGCGCATTTGTCACCTTTTGCAATAACCACATAATTCACAATAAGTCAATAGGTGAAGAAATGACCAACCGAAAATCATCGATTATCAAGACGACTCGTGAGGGAATAGAGTTTTACACTCACGAAGCAACAGGGGAGTCTGGAATGTCCCAATCTGGGCTTGCGCGTCTGTGCGATGTAGCCCAACAAACCATAAACGTCTTACTTCAAGATTTGGCTACAGGCCAAGCGCGGTCTGAATGTCTAGAACCCTTTGCTGGTAAGGATTTATGGCTAAAGGAAAGGGGGCTAGATCAAGCTAAGGTCGTTAAAGATGAAATTTGTGCTGCAATTATAGAATATTACGCTTTTGAAGCACGAAAGACCACAGAAAAAGCCTTATTTGCTTATCGCAAGTTTGCCAAAATGGGTGTTCGCGCTTGGATTCAAGAAATTACTGGCTGGGAAAACAGGCGAAAAGTACGAATTATACAGGCTTTTTTACAAGAAAAACACGATCCCTGGAAACCTCGTTTTGAGAAAGAGTTTTTTGATGAGGCTTATCGGGTTACTGGATGGAAGTCAACGTCCAAAGGACATCCTTCTGTCATGGGGAAACTGATCAATAAAACCATTTATGATTGGTTTCCTGATGGAGTTGTTGAGCGTTTAGAAGAACTAAATCCAAGACAGAAGAACGGATTGAGGAAGCGGAAACAATTCCAATATCTTAAGGAACCAGGACTTAAGTTTTTAGATGGCCGGAGATTGGCAGTTTTGGCGGTAATGCGGTTGTCACCTGACAGCGATCGAAAGCAGTTTGAAACAAACATTGAAAAAGCATTCTCTGGTACAACCCAAGAAATTTACTTATCCACTTCAGGGGATAGTTATGATGATGATCAATTCCCAAGTTAACGTCAGTTTTACTGATATTGCGTCCACCAAACCATAGATAAATTGTCAAGAGGCATAGATGTCAAAATCGGGAAAGAGCAAATTGGACTACAACGGTTTTATTATCCTAAAAGACAATGGTTTAGTCTGTCTAACTGATATGTGGAGGGCAGCGGGCGCTATCAAAACTCAGAAGGTAGATTATTGGCTTAAGCCAGAAAGTAATTGCCTTTTATTGCTACAAATTTTACTTGAAAGCAAGCCAGATTTGAAGCCGGAAATAGAGCGGGTTTTAGCCACAAAACCACAATCGGCTTTTAGAAATCAAGAGTACAGAAATTGGACGAATCAAGTTAAGCAGATAGCTGTTGATGCTGGCTTAATAAAGATCACGAAAGGAAAAATTGGCGGAACTTATGCGATTGACAAAATTGCTATTGCTTACGCTCAATTTTTATCCCCAGAATTTCACGCTTGGGCACTTACTGCGATTAAAGAAAGAATCGAGGAAGAGGCCGATCCCGAACTAGGTATTACTCGTAGTCGGCAACGAGCGATCAGAGCTTGGGAAAGACAAGGTAAAAGCACTAATTACATTAGTGCGCGTCTTGATTCAATCCCCAGAGAAGATTACTACGAATCAGCTTTGTACCAACATGGTGTCACTACGCCAAAAGAGTTTGCCTGGTGCAAAACTAAGGTCTATGAGCCGATTATTGGGCATCCTAATAGCTTTCGTGCCAATAGGGGTCTCAAAAAAGGACAAAACCTAAAGGATGGCATGAACATTGAAGAACTAAGTACAACTGATTTTGCAAAAGTTCTCAGTACTAAGCGTATCAACACCCTCAATCCTGACAACGCCAGATCGTGTGCTAGTATCTCTTATTCTGCTGCTCAGCAAATCGCTAACCTCCTGAACCAGTAAAAGACTGAGTAACCCAAAGCCATGAAAGTACAGACGAAAGCTATCTGAGTAGGTTTGGAATACTTGCCCTAAAGTCCACATAAGTGGACTTTTTTAATAGCTACATTTTGAAGGACATCATGTGAGGCTTTGAAAATCCAGTTACTTGCCTCTACCCCTTCAACCTACTTGCCAATTGGTTATGTATCCGATCTAACCACACCGGAATCACAGTTTCGCCAGATTTTAAGTAAGCGATCGCCTTCTGCTTCTACCAGTTGGATCGATCGCAATATCAGCTAGAAGCAAAACTCGCTGGTTGGAAATTTAGTAGACTTGTAGTTAACTAGCTTCCTGAAACCTATGGAGAATAGGGAACTCGAATCCCTGACCTCTGCGGTGCGATCGCAGCGCTCTACCAACTGAGCTAATTCCCCGGATGGATTTTGGATTGAATCGCCAATCTAAAATCGGCTAACTGCCATTACATATTCTAACACTCAGCGACAGTTTCCTGGAGTTCCTGCTGGGAAAATACTTCCTGCACTCGTTCCAATTCTAGATGAGTAAGATAATCCACCGTCCAGTGGGCCCGACGCTGGAGCATATGGAAGGGGTAGGTATTCGCCACACCAACTACCTGTATTCCCGCTAGCTTCGCCGCTGTAATCCCAGCAAAAGTATCTTCAATTGCCAGACACTGGGATGGTTCGAGGTTAAAACCGGGAATTTGCTGATTGAATCTTTCCACCGCCAACAGATAACTATCCGGTTCGGGTTTGCTCGCTTTCAAGTCATCTCCGGCTACAATCAAGTCAAAGTTTTGGGCCAGCTTAGCTCTATTTAAGACCAGTTCCACTTCGGAACGTAAAGCCCCGCTGACCACCGCCATCCGCAGCTTAGCCGATCGCAGCTTATAAATTAAGTCCTCCAACCCTGGATAAATGGGTAATTTTTCCAGTTTTTCCAGTTCGATCTGGTAAGCTTGGGCTTTGCGGGCGATCAGTTGGGTTAAATAGCTTTCGGTGACAACGCGACCCCGACGAGTGAGTAGTTCGACGATACAGGCCCGATCGCTTCTACCCAGACAAATTTGTCGGTACTCCCCCGGTTTCGATCGCAAATTTTCCTCAATCAAAATCTGCGCGATCAGCTTTTCGTGAATCGCCTCATCATTAATGATGATGCCGTTAAAATCAAACAGTACTGCCTTCAATGTCATGTAGTAAAAGCTGGGGCCAGAAAACCCTCCAAATCGTCACTTTCTGCTGTGCTACCAGTCGCCACAGAGTTGCGGACAACTGCCGCCGAGTTAGATGTCTCTTCATCTAAGATAGGTTTGATGCCTTTTGTCACCTGATGCAACCACCACAGATCTTGGGTTTGCACCGCTTCAAAGCCTGCCATTCCCATCCAAGCATCCAAATTTCCAGCAGCGTAAGCCTTAATATAAGGTTCTTCAAAAATATCATTCAACCAGTCCGTCTGGCGCAAAGTTTTCTGGTTGCCATCCAGAATTAAAACTTGTCCTCCCGTCTTCAGGAGGCGGAAGCTTTCCCGCAGAATCGCTTTTGTTACTGCTGGTGGCGTTTCGTGGCATAACAAAGAAGCCGTCACCACATCAAAAGAGCGATCGGCAAACCCCGTTTGTTCCGCATTGCCATGTCGCCACTGGATATTAAGCTGTGCTTTTCGGGCTTTATGGTTCGCCATGAATAGCATATACGGCGATAAGTCCAAACCGATCGCTTCTGCTTGGGGAAAAGCTTGTTTCAACATCAGCGTTGTGGAACCAGTCCCGCACCCTAAGTCTAAAATACGTTGCGGCTGTACGTCGATGGCGTCTATCAAGCCTTGGCGTATCCAGGTTTCGTTGGGTGGCAATACGTACTGGGTGATGGGATCGTAGGAAACTGAAGCACTGGGGTTGAGATATCCGCCCTCTATACCGTGGAAGTTTTGGCTACTGTAGTAGGAGGGATAGGTGAGATTGGGGTCGCGGATGCGATCGCTTTCTTTTTCCCAATCAACACTTTCATAAAATCGCCGTATCCCTTCTTCATCAATGAAAACCCGAACCACTGGCGCTAAAAACCTTTCCCAAATCGTATCTTGACGAACCGCCATACAACTTGACCTCACACAAAGTGGATTCAGGACTGCGGGGTAGCGCGATCGGCCCTCCCTCTTTACAAATTTTAATAGTATTTTTACTCAAAAATCATCTGTCACTTGTGCCTTTCAGACATGACCTACCCGTGCATAATGTAGTATAATAATAATACAACCGTACCACTGCTTTAGCAAGCGAACGAGTTATAGCCATTTGGATTTGAGTTGAATACAACTCGCGTCTTTGAATAAGGTACTATATTTATCGGTAGCGCTGGCTGTTCTGTATTAATCCCTATTAAAATATGCCCTACGAAAAGTTAGAAATTTCAACTCCAGCGCCAGTACTTTCTTGGGCTAACCACGCCCTCGGTGCTGAAGAAACCAAGATGGCAAAGAATGTAGCATCCCTACCATTTGTTTTCAAGCACGTAGCACTGATGCCAGATGTTCACTTGGGCAAAGGTGCCTTGGTGGGGTCTGTAATTGCCACTAAAGAAGCTATTATGCCAGCTGCTGTGGGGGTGGATATTGGTTGTTTCACAGGAGATACACTGGTTCCTTTGGCAGATGGAAAATCCTATCCAATTAAAGAACTAGCTAACTGGAAACAGGACTTTATAGTCTACTCCTGCACACAGACAACTAGAATCGCAGCAGCTAAAGCGACAGCACGATTAACTCGGCACAACGCAGAACTGGTAAAGGTAATTCTGGATAACGGTGAAGAAATAAAATGTACTCCTGACCATGAATTCATGCTAAGGGATGGGACTTATCGGGAAGCCAGTGAATTAAAAGCCGGTACATCTTTAATGCCTTTTTATTCCAAAGTTGGACTTCACAACCACAGGAAAAATCAACCCGGTTATAATCACAAAGTTATAGCCGTTATCCCTCTACAAGAAAAGCAGGATGTTTATTGTCTGACGGTTCCAGAATATGAAAACTTCGCCCTCAGTGCGGGCGTATTTGTTCACAACTGCGGCATGATGGCTATCAAAACACCATTTACTGCCGATAAACTTGAAGGCAAGCTGAAGAAAATCCGCCTGGATATCGAAGCAGCTATTCCAGTTGGCTTCAATGAGAATAAAGAAGTCGAAAAAGCTGTTACTAACTGGCAGCATTGGGATGATTTTAAAGAACTGCATCCAGGAGTGCAACACCTGGAAAGCAAGGCGATGAAACAATTGGGTTCTCTCGGTGGAGGAAACCATTTTATCGAAGTTTGCATCGATACAGAGAACCAAGTTTGGTTGATGCTGCACTCCGGTTCGCGCAATATTGGCAATATGCTAGCCCAAAATCATATTGGTACTGGAAAGGAACTAGCCAAACTGGCAAACATACGTTTACCAGATCCAGATTTGACTTATTTTGTGGAGGGTACACCAGAATTTGCAGCTTACTGGAACGATTTACAGTGGGCGCAAAATTATGCTCGATTTAATCGCGATGTCATGATGTCTCGGTTCAAGCGAATTGTTGAAAAACATCTCGCTGGCGGTAAGCAAACTAAGCCTTTATTGTCGGTGAATTGCCATCACAATTATGCGGAAAAAGAAGTCCATTTTGGTGAGGAGGTGTACATCACTCGCAAGGGTGCGGTAAGGGCGCGGGAGGAAGATTACGGCATTATTCCCGGTTCGATGGGAGCAAAGTCTTTCATCGTTAAAGGTAAGGGAAATCATGACAGTTATTGCAGTTGTTCGCACGGCGCTGGGCGTTTGATGTCTCGAAATAAGGCGAAACTTAACTTTTCGCTGGATGATTTGATTCAGCAAACTAATGGTGTGGAGTGTCGTAAAGATGAGGGCGTTTTGGATGAAATTCCGGGCGCTTATAAGCCGATAGATGAGGTGATGAATAATCAAGCTGATTTGGTGGAAGTTGTGGCAACTCTGAAGCAAGTTGTTTGCATTAAGGGATGAGTTGTAGAGGTGATAGTCGCTAGAACTTTCGTAGGTAGGGTTGAGGTAATAAAACCCAATCCTAACCTTTTTTTGTTTTCGCATTCAGGGATGATATCGTCAAATTGTCTGTTTTCATCGTTGGTTAAATTTTTACCGCAGATGAAGACAGATGAACGCAGATAAACGCAGATAAGAATAAAAACAGGAATTTTTTAGGTAACCGATGCTACCGGACATGATATGAATTGTAGAGGTGATAGAGGAGATATGAAAGTATTTATAGAAACTGAAAGATTGGTTTTACGTCAGTTTACTGATGAGGATACTGATAATTTATTTGCATTGGATAATGACCCGGAAGTAATGCGTTTTATCAATGGGGGAAAGCCGGTGGATCGCGCATTGATTAAAGAAAAGTTTTTGCCAAAAATCATATCATATTATAGTAAATATGAAAATTACGGAATTTGGGCAGCGATCGAAAAATCGAGCCAGGATTTTATGGGCTGGTTTCATTTGTATCCAGCACTAGAAAATGCCTTTGCTGTTGAATTAAATCTGGTAAAAAATGACGAAATTGCTCTGGGATATAGGCTAAAAAAAGATAAATGGGGCAAAGGATATGCAACTGAAGGTTCTCGATTATTGTTAGAAAAAGGTTTTAATGAATGGGGCGTTCAACGAGTTGTGGCTTGGGCTTTAGCGGAAAATAAAGCATCTATACGGGTGATGGAAAAAGTTGGTTTAAAGTATGAAAAAGAGTTTATGTTTAAAGAAAGTCAACTACCAAATATAAACTCGCTTGAACTAAAAGCAGTTATGTATTCTCTTGATAAATCTATCTACCAATCCCGTTGGGTGCTTTAGTCTGTAGGGGCGAAGCACTTGCGCCGACAATTTTGGTTATTACCAATAAGATAACTACGCAAGTGTTTCGCCCCTACCCAGTCCTCACTTCAAGGATAATTTCGCGAATGATCGATCGCACAAATATTGACGAATACAAGCAGCGAGTAATTGCTGAATTTAATTCGAGAAATAACTACGACAATGATTTTCGCTATTGTCTCGGAAATCGTTTAGTGGAATTAGCACAATTGCAAAGGAGACAGCAAATATTAGATGTGGCAACTGGTACGGGTATAGTTGCGATCGCATCTGCTCAAATCGTTGGCGATGAAGGCAAAATTATCGGTGTAGATATCTCTTCAGGTATGCTAAGTCAAGCGCAACGCAAAATTGAGGCAGCAAATCTGAAGAATGTTGAACTACAGGAAGTAGATGCAGATTATATCAATTTTGACAATAACATTTTCGATGCGATTTTGTGTTCTTCGGCGATCGTGTATTTAAGCGATATTCCCCGCGCATTGCGATCGTGGTATCATTTCCTTAAAAAGAGTGGTTTGGTGGCATTTTCTACTTTTCCCGATGGTATCCCTAGTGTACCTGAGTTGTTTATGGCGATCGCGCAAAATTATGGTATCTCAATTCCAGATTTAAAAGAACCGCTGAATACCCCAGAAAAGTGTCGTAAAATGTTGCAGGAGGCAGGTTTTGACAATATCGAACTGACAACCGAGCAATTTGGTTATTATATGCGCGTTAGCGATGCAAAAAATTTGTGGAATCAACTCTCGAACAATAATTTGATTACGCCGCAGTTGCAGATTTCACCAGAACAATTAGAGCAATTTCAAGCTGAATATATTGCCAAAATTGAGGCGTTAGCGACAGATAAAGGTATTTGGAATGATTTTACAACCTTTTTTGTACTAGCTAGAAAGTCAGCCGAAAGTTAGCTATTCACTTTCATTTTCTGTGAATTGCACATCTTCATACAAAGCATCAATGCTAACGCGAAAGTCAACGCTTGCTAAGTAAATTTCGCTTCCCTGCCTATATGTTTGTAATACCCAAAGTCCTTCAGAATTGCGACGGAAACACTCAATCCGCTGGCGCTTTTGGCCGATCAATACATATTCTTGCAGTGTCTCTAATTCTTGGTAATCACCAAACTTATCGCCGCGATCGAATCCTTCAGTTCCTCTAGACAATACTTCTACAATCAAACAAGGATATTGTTTGAAAGATTGAAATGCTCTATCCCGTTGATCGCAACTTACCATTACATCAGGATAATAAAAAATATTAAGTGTTTCAATCTGTGCCTTCATGTCTGACATATAGACACGACAACCTTTCCCCCGCACATGATTTCTTAACGCTGAAGCCAAGTTGAGGGAAATAGTAACATGGGGGTCGCTTGCCCCTGCCATTGCGTAGACTTGTCCGCAAATGTATTCGTGTTTGATTGGACTTAGCTCCTCTCCTGCGAGATATTCTTCTGGAGAGATGTAATTGGGACTTTTATTAACAACCATTGGTCAAGTACCTACTCTTGTATAATATCAGTTTACTATATTTATCCTGCATTAATTTTAAGCGAATTCTGTACAGCGTTCGCTAACCAATCTTTGACATGGTGGGTGGCGCGACAATCATCTTCGTTGTATAGGACAATTTTGTCGAGTAAAGTGCGATCGCACGTCTTCAACCACCGATCGTACCAGTAAATCGCCTGAGCGCCATTTGCCTTGACATCGCGCCACTCAAAACCCAGCCAACGTGCGATCGCTTTGAGAGTGTAATTTTCCACTGGCAAAGTCACCCCAGAACAGACTTTCTCATGCACATCCACAAAGCGAGTTAGCAACGGTTTCCACAAGTAGTCAGGTGTATTGTAGCGCCTAGCCAGCTGCCTTACAGCCAGAACTTCGTAATCGCAGAAATGGAAAATTGGCGCATAAGGATAAGTCCACACCAAATCTAAAAATTGCTGCCAAATTGACGCCTCATCTTCCGGTTGTTCTGCCAAAAAAGGATAAAATTTCTCAGTTTTAGCTTCGCGATCGACAACCAGTACCCCCAAAAGATAAGCTATATCTAAATCTGGCTCAGCTTCAATATCGAAATACAACTCAATAGCCGCCGTCGGTAAATTTAAAGGCTGAGGCGATATCAAAATCGCCCGATTTTCTAACACAGATTGGGCTTGCCGCACCAACTGCACAGCCACTTCCCGATCGAAAACTTCCTCCAGTACGCTTAAACTAACATTCGCCAGAGATGACAGTGTTGTCAAATTAAGCGCTTGCAAATAGGTGTAGCGGCTGGGGGTAACACCCGGTAGCAGCGAGAGGTGTTGCTGAGATTTCGCTACTCCATAGCAGTAGCTATACCACGCGCAAATATTGCACCGCTGACGGCTGATAAAAACCTCTGGTTCCTGTTCTTCAAGCAATATTTGACTGCATTTTTCTACAATTATCTGCATCTGAGGTATACGAATATCCAAATCCACTGGATATGCGCCTTTTTCTCGCAAAATTAGCCACGCTGTTTCTGGCATTGTTTCTTGTGTTTGTGCCAGTACGTGGGCGTGAAACGCTGCTATGATTTGATAATCCAACTTCGCACGTTTACCCAACTGAATGTCTACGGGAACGTAAAGCCAATCGCCAAAACGAGATGTTCCTGGCTGTTTAACCAATAAATCGGGACGGCTTAATAAGACGATCGCGGATTCCTCCGATCCCTCGATCGCAATCTCAGTCAGAAGTACGCCTTTATGGATTCGATCGACTCCCTGCTCCATTAATGCTAGAGTAGCGATCGCACCAGCTTCCCAATCTCCCTTGGCGTAGACTGGCTGGTGATAAACGTCTTCTGCTAGAAAAGTTTTTTGATGAGCAAAGCGGTCTTGTAGCAGTTTCAAATGAAAGTCACTAGGAGGTTCCATCTGGGTGCGGTCTCCACAGACATCAAGAAACGCTCGTCGATTACAGCGTTGGTAGTGCAGCAGCAGTTCGGCAGTTAGCAACATGGCTCTACCCTAACAAAAAATCTCCCCCAACATAGAGGGTTCAATCCAAAATCTAAAATCTTTTTATCCAAAATCGCTTGACCAACATTTTTTCTACACAAACTTTATTAGAGCAGTATCGCCAAAAATTTCCGGCTTTGGCGAATAAAGCTTATTTTAACTACGGCGGTCAAGGGCCAATGCCCCAAGCGGCACTCGACGCTATTTACCAATCTTATGAATATATCCAGCGTGCAGGGCCGTTTTCGCCAGAGGTGTATGCTTGGGTAGTGGAGGAGGCGAATCGAACTAGAGAAGCGATCGCATCTGAATTAGGCGTTACCCCTGAAACCATCACGTTAACCGAAGATGTGACTGTAGGTTGCAACATCGCCTTGTGGGGAATCGACTGGAAAAGCGGCGATCGCTTGTTGATGTCTGAGTGCGAACATCCCGGCATTATAGCAGCTGTAGAAGAAATTCAGCGACGCTTTGGCATCGAAATTGACATTTGCAATCTGATGCCAACTTTGAATGAAGGAGATGCAATCGCAGCTATTACCCAGCATCTGCAACCGAATACCCGCTTAGTCGTGCTGAGTCATATCCTCTGGAACACAGGTCAACTCTTGCCACTTGCCGAAATTGTCAAAGCGTGCCAGCAAAATAGTTCTGACACGAAAATTCTAGTTGATGCCGCCCAATCTGTGGGGATGCTGCCCTTAAATCTTAACGAATTGGAAGTAGACTTTTATGCCTTCACAGGTCATAAATGGTGGTGTGGGCCAGAAGGTATCGGCGGTCTTTACGTGCGATCGCAAGCCTTAGAAAGCCTGCATCCCACCTTTATTGGCTGGCGGAGTATCCAATCTGGTAAGAACGGTATTAGCTGGCAACCGGATGGGCGAAGATTTGAAGTGGCTACCTCTGCCTACCCGCTGTATGCTGGACTGAGAACTGCGATCGCCATCCATCAAGAATGGGGTGACCAGCAGCAACGCTATCAACAAATTCTCCATTTAACTAAGTACCTCTGGCAACAGTTATCCCAACTTCCCAAAGTTACCTGTCTGCGAAAATCCCCGCCAGAGTCCGGTCTGGTTTCTTTCCAATTGCTAGGCGGCGTTTCCCATCAGCAGCTGGTGCAGTTTTTGTCAGATCGAGGCTTACTGATCCGAACCATTCACGACCCCGACTGCGTGCGAGCTTGCGTTCATTATTTCACTACAACCGCTGAAATCGATCGGCTAGTCGATCTTATTTCCAAATTTCAAGTTTAACAGCACAAAATTAACCCGCCCGACCCCAAAATTGCCGCAAAATTGTATTGCTATTCTATAATTTTATGGTATTCTAATAGAATGGGAATCTGTGCTATCATATATACTCGTTTAAAAGCATTCAAACTAATCTTTAATACCAAAGAAAACCTCTCTGCCTTCCTCTGCGATTTCCTTCGCGTTATAAAATAACTAAAAATCGTATATACTGTCCGCTGTAAACAGAAATCCGATATATGTCTCGCAAACCAATCTTATACGTTGCCATCACCAATCACGGTTTCGGTCATGCCGTGCGGGCTGCATCCGTCGCCGCAGAAGTTCAGCGGTTAGATCCCGAAATTCTATTAATTATGGTGACAACGACACCGCGTTGGTTGTTAGATAACTACATTACAGGAGATTTTATACATCGCCCTCGCGGTTTTGATGTGGGCGTTATTCAATCGGATAGCTTGAAAATGGATAAAACTGCCACACTGGAAAAACTGCGGCAAATCCAGACTCAGCAAAAATCGATCGTCGCAGCGGAAGCAAGCTTTATCCGTCAAAATCGAGTTGGTTTAATGCTGGCAGATATTCCACCTTTGGCACCTGCGATCGCCAAAGCAGCTGGTATACCTTGTTGGATGATGGGCAACTTTGGCTGGGACTTTATTTATGAGGCTTGGGGAGGAGAATTTATCGAAATAGCAGATTGGATTCGCGAGTGTTTTAGTCAGTGCGATCGCTTATTTCGTTTGCCTCTCCACGAACCCATGAGTGCGTTTCCAATTATAACAGATGTCGGTTTAACTGGAGGTTCTCCCCGTCACAATTTAGATGAACTGCGAACTCGCTTTGGTATAACTGCTCCGGCTGACAAAACCATTTTACTTACATTTGGCGGCTTGGGTTTACAGGAAATTCCCTACGAAAACGTACTAAAATTTCCCGATTGGCAATTCATCACTCTTGACAGGGACACACCGGATTTGCCAAATTTAGTCCAAATTGCCGATCGCACCTACCGCCCCATCGATTTTCTGCCGTTTTGCGGACGAGTGATTTCCAAACCTGGATACAGCACCTTTTCCGAAGCTTTGCGCCTCGAAGTTCCGATCGTTTCCCTGACGCGAGAAGGCTTCGCAGAATCGCCTTTACTGCTGGAAGGTATCCAAAATTATGCTTACCATCAAATTGTGACCCCATCTGAGTTTTTCGGGGGTAGCTGGGAATTTCTGCATCAACCGCTACAACCCCCCCGCCAGTCTCAGCAGTTGGCGAAAGATGGAACGGAAGCGATCGCTTTTGCGATCGTCAACTATTTCCATAATCTTTGATTTTTCTAAGTTTTTACAGCAGCTTTCAGGTGAGTGTGGTGCTGAGAAACCGGGTTTCACCGGGTGTACCTCATCCAAGCGCAAGCCGCTAAAATCTAAAATCCCAAATCTAAAATCTAAAATCAACATGACTTGTTACCAACAATTACTCAAAATTAAAACCGCTGGCAAATCCTTGTGTAACATCACTGCCAAAGTTGAAGCCGCAGTCGGCGAATCCGA
Organism: Argonema galeatum A003/A1; assembly: GCF_023333595.1. Lineage (GTDB taxonomy): Bacteria > Cyanobacteriota > Cyanobacteriia > Cyanobacteriales > Aerosakkonemataceae > Argonema > Argonema galeatum. Next base: position 46,134 of record NZ_JAIQZM010000014.1, on the reverse strand, counting down.
AATTGAAATAGGGCTTTGTACCCTGTTTTTACGTCACACTTCAGCTAGTTTACTCATTCAAGAAAATGCCGATCCCGATGTTCTTAGGGATTTAGAAAATTTCTTTGCTAAGCTAGTACCAGAAGATAGCCAACGCTATATCCACAACGCAGAAGGGCCAGATGATATGCCCGCACACATCCGCACCGCCCTGACTAAAACATCCGAACACATACCGATTTCCCAAGGTAAATTGCTGCTGGGAACCTGGCAGGGTATCTACATCTGGGAACACCGGCAGCGCAGTCATATCCGAGAAGTAGTCGTTCATATAGCCGGAAACTTGGCAATTTAGTGGATATTTTTTTGGTGATAAATAAATTAACAAATAAACACAGTTTACTCTCTTCCCGCTACAAAATTGCTACAGATGTAGGGGCAATTCATGAATTGCCCCTACACCAGAGAGTGTTCATTTGTAGCAGAAATAAATCCAAACGATATAAGATATATAGAGCAAACGGTCATCAAGAAGTTTGATGTTTTAGAGCGATCGTATGGCCGAACGTCCGACTTTAGCTGGATTTACTTAAATAATTTGTATTAATTTATACTTTTTTAATTTGAAATTACTAAAACGATCGCAGTAAACCTTTGAGGAAAAGAGATGATTGTTGAGAGCGCAAAAGTAGACAGCATTAGCAGGTACAAGTGGGCAGATACAGATGAATTTTTTAATTTTTCCCTAGAGTTGCTTTGTATAGTCGATACAGACGGCTATTTTAAGCACCTCAACCATAGATGGGAAAAAACGCTAGGCTTCCGCAGAGAAGAACTGTTAGCAAAACCATTGTTAGAATTTGTTCACCCCGAAGATAGAGAAGCAACTGTAGCCGAAGCAGAAAAGCTCTCGATAGGTGTAAACTCAATCTCTTTTGAAAATCGCTACATCTGTAAAGATGGCTCGTATAAGTGGCTGATGTGGACAGCAGCTCAGTACACTCAAGACGGCTTAGTGTATGCTATGGCTTACGATATCACCTCAAGCAAACAGATAGAGGAAGCGTTACATAAAGAACGAGAATTCTTAAATGCCCTGCTCAATAACCTGGCAGACGGCATTGTTGCTTGTGACGCTAATGGTGTTTTGACTCTATTTAATCAAGCTACACGAGAGTTTCACGGCTTGCCGTCACAACCACTTCCTCCCGAAGAATGGGCACAACACTTTGACTTGTATCTGCCCGATGGAAAGACGCTTATGCCAATAGAAGATATCCCACTGTTTCGAGCGTTTCGGGGAGAAACCGTTCGCGATGCAGAAGTAGTAATTGCCCCAAAGCAAGGTAAAAAGCGCACTTTATTAGCCAACGGACAGGCGATAGTCAATCCGCAGGGAAAAAAACTGGGTGCGGTGGTGGCAATGCACGACATTACCGAACGGCTTGCCGCGCTTCGCGATCGCAAGCAAGCCCAGGAGCAACTACGCCAGACTACAGCAGAGTTGGAGACAGTTTTTGAAGCGCTTCCCGATTTGTACTTCCGGCTCAATATCGATGGAACAATTGTGGATTACATGGCCGGAAAGTCACATAGCCTGTACACTCCTCCAGAAGTTTTTTTGGGAAAACCCATGCAGGAGGTTTTACCACCACAAGTCGGACAACAATTACAGGACGCTATTGCTGAATTACTCCAGACGCGATCTTTAGTCAGTATCGAGTATTCCTTACCGATGGCTAAAGGAGAATGCTTTTATGAAGCAAGGCTATCGCCATTACTGGACGATCAAATTATCGTTATTGTCCGCGACATTAGCGATCGCAAACGAGCAGAGAAAACACAAGCGATACTGACCGCAATCTTAGAAGCAACACCTGACTTTGTATCTACCGCCGATGTCCAAGGAAACGTGCTGTACATTAATCGTGCCGGACGGAGAATGATGGGGCTTGCTGAAGATGAGGATATTTCAACCAAAAAAGTCTCCGAGTTCTGCGCCCAGAGTGCGGCTGAAATTATCCTGGGCGAAGGTATACCCGCTGCCATCAAAAACGGTACGTGGATGGGCGAAACTGCTCTACAGTACGGTGATAGCAGGGAGATTCCCGTCTCGCAAGTCATCATGTCCCACAAAGGGAAAAACAAAGAAGTGGAATTTATCTCCACTATTGCCCGCGACATGACCGATCGCATACTCTCAGAAGAAGCCCTACAGCAGTCGGAAACTCGATTTAGACAACTCGCTCAACGAGAGGTACTGCTCAACCGTCTTGCCAGCGATATCCGTAATTCCTTGGACGTGAATACTATTCTGAAAATTGCCGTGCAGGAGATCCGCAGTTTGTTGCAGATCGATCGCTGCCTCTTCGTCTGGTATCAACCGAACTCCTCCGTTGACGGGGGTAATGAAGGGGGGGTCTGGGAAGCGCTCGAAGAAGCTAAGGTGCCCAGCGTGCCCAGCTTTGTGGGTCAATTCTCAGCCGCCGCAAATTCGGTAACTCAAAAGTTGATCGATCTGGAAATCCTCCGCGTTGACGATCTCGCGACTGCCACCGATCCAGGAGAGGTTGAACTCTATGCTGTTATGGGCTTCACCGCTATCCTGTCCCTACCTATTCTGACGCGCTCTGGTAAGATTGGTGTAGTCAGCTGCGGACATCATAGCGGTTCTCGACCTTGGACTGATGAGGAAGTGGAACTGCTGGTTGCAGTGAGCGACCAATTGGCGATCGCACTTTTTCAAGCAGAACTCTACACCCAAGCGCAAAACTCCGCCCAGCAAGCTCAGGAAAAAGCCAAACAGGTAGAGCAAACTTTGCATGAATTAAAACAAACTCAAGCTCAGTTAGTTCAAAGCGAAAAAATGTCCAGTCTCGGCCAAATGGTGGCCGGTGTCGCCCACGAAATTAACAACCCCGTCAACTTCATCTACGGCAATCTCAGCCACGCCAGTGAGTACAGCGAAGACCTACTAAATCTATTACGCCTTTACCAAAAGCACTATCCCAATCCGCCAGTAGAAATTCAAGATGAAGCTGAGGCTAGAGACCTTGATTTTATGCTTGAAGACCTTCCCAAAATCTTGGCTTCGATGAAAATGGGGGCTAATCGCATTCGTGAAATTATCCTTAGTTTGCGGAATTTCTCTCGCCTAGATGAAGCAGAAATGAAGGCGGTGGATATTCACGAAGGTATCGATAGCACTCTCTTAATCTTGCAAAACCGCTTGAAAGCTAAACCAGAGCGGACTCCGATTAAAATTGTGAAAGAATACGGCGATTTACCACCGATCGAGTGCTACCCAGGCCAGCTAAATCAGGTGTTGATGAATATCCTTAACAATGCTATTGATGCCCTGGAAACTCAACCCGCTCCTCGAACTATTACAATTCATACTGAAATAGTCAGCAGTCAGGAGTCAGCGGTTGATGGCAAAAAACAAAAAACAACAGATAAAGTAGCGATTCGGATTCAAGACAACGGCCCTGGAATCTCAGAATCAGTGAAATCTCGTTTGTTCGATCCTTTCTTCACTACCAAACCAGTTGGCCAAGGCACTGGCTTAGGTTTATCGATTAGCTATCAAATTGTAGTAGAGAAACACCGTGGAGTACTCAAGTGTATTTCAGAACCAGGGCAAGGCTCGGAGTTCTGGATTGAAATCCCCATTACACAAACAAAGACTAATGAAAGCTAAACAAAGGCAAAAGGTAAAAGGGAAGAAAATTAATTTATTTCTTTTGATTTTTACTTTTGAATTTTTACTTTTGACTTTAATATCGGCACCTGCGATCGCATCTGAGCGATTGAGGCTACGTCTTGGCCCTTTTGAACAGTCGGTAAGGGTTTCAGATTTAGATCGCTTTGCCAGAACTGGCGAGTTATCTAGTGGGCTCAAACCTTTTTCCATGCTTTTGACTTCCAGCGTGCGAGAAGCCCTCTCCCAGCGCCTGCAACTAGACCCCAACTTGGCGGACAAGTTTATCGAGAATTGGTTGCGATCGCCAATGTCACAACAGTTACTGACAGCTTTGGGGCGTGCTATCCCTGGAGTCACCATCGATCAAATCCAGGCTGCTGTAGCCATTTCGGCGCGGCAAGCAAACGGTTTGACCCTCATTGGCATTTTGCGAGCTATACCAGGGGAAACGGTGACGGTAGATGCCTCGGAAGCGATCGCAGTTGCCCTCCAGTTTAACCCCACCTACTGGCAAAGCCACGCTCTTGGCCCCTTATTAGAGCGGGAACTCAGCGTCACCAGCTCCCAGTTTCATGCCGCTTTTGACCCAGCGATCCCCGGTGAAGAACGGGTAATTAAGCAAACGCTAACCTTTCGCGATCGGCAACGGGAACGTAGAATTCCAGTAGATATTTACTACAGCGATAATTCTTCAACTCAAAACTCTCCTAACCCGCTAGTAGTCCTTTCCCACGGTTTTGGGGCCGATCGAACATTTTTGGAGTATGTCGCCCGTCACCTAGCTTCTCACGGCATCAGCGTAGCAGCCATAGAGCATCCAGGGAGCAACTTTGACTCGGTATCTAAGGCATCCGTCAGCGACAACCCCAGCAGTTTAATATCGCCCAGTGAGTTCCTAAACGGACCTAAAGATATCAGCTTTTTGCTAGATAAACTGGCAAAACTCAATGTCCAACCAGGTTCGCTACAGGGGAAATTTAACACCCAGCAAGTCACCGTCATCGGTCATTCTCTGGGAGGTTACACCGCCTTAGCCCTAGCCGGAGGTGAGCTTAATTTAGACGATTTGCGACAGAGCTGTAAATCTCTTTTTCGAGCAGATTTAACTAGAACGTCTGCAAACGGCGAAAATATCTCGTTAAACTCGTCGATATTACCATCTCCAGGTGAGTGGTTGCAGTGTGCCGCCGCTAATTTGCCCAATAATAAGGTACAGCTGCGAGACGATCGCGTTAAGAGTGCGATCGCGCTCAATCCCCTCGTCGGTCAGCTATTTGGTAAAACTGGTCTGAAAAAGGTGAAAATTCCCACACTCATTCTAGCTAGTACCGAAGACGCCTTTACCCCAGCCATTAGGCATCAACTGCAACCTTTTACCCAGATCGGCGGTAATAAATATCTTTTAACAGCAATTGGTGCAACTCACTTAAGCGTTGGAAACCCAGGCAATTACGGTAGAACTACTTTCCTCAAAGAGCGTATTGGTGAAGACGCCGAACCCCTCCGCCAGCTGCTTAAAGGTGTCAGTTTAGCCTTCATCAAACAGCTCACCCCTGAAGCTAAAACCTACGAACCATTCTTGACACCAGCTTACGCCCAATCCCTCTCCACCTCAGAACTAGCACTTCGCCTCAATGCAGAGCTACCGCCAATTGTATCCCAATGGCTTAATTTAGCAGCTGTACGCTAAAATTATCTCAATTATCAGGAGTAATTACTTAACCGCATCCGCAGTCAAATAATTATTCCTGACTAATGACCAATTTTTTTTTTGGAATTGCAACTTTTGGTTATTACCTTGTCAATTATGCTGATTTGGACAAGGCATAATTAAAATTTTCATTGATACCGACATATTTATGATGCCGTGTCCCTACAAAAATGTTTACCATAAACCCTAGCATAATAATTCCGAAAGACCCGGTAACTGGTTTGGGGCTAGCTATCAGCTATCAAATCGCGGTCAAAAAGAACAGTGACATCTTGAAGTATATTTCGGAACCAAGACAAGAAACAGAATTTTGGATAGAAATTCCAATTTGTCAATAAAACTGGCTAAACTTAAAAGAAAATTTATGACGACAACTCAACAGCCCGGAAGCAAACCTACTCTAGCGCACACCGTCAGCCATCCCAACAAAGCCAAGAAAATTAATAGGCAATTCTTTCAAAAGGTTGGCGGTGGTCTGGGATTGGCAACCATAATTCTAATTGCTATTGTTGGGGAATCATACCAGAGCCTAACCCAACTTGTTAAGACTAATAGCTCAGTAGAAAACTCATTTTTTATAATTAAAAAGCTTGATGATGTGTTATCTCAAATGAAGGACGCTGAAACTGGGCAGCGAGGTTACATTATCACAGGAAACAACTCATATTTAGAACCGTATCGCGCTGTAAATGGGGAGGTGATACGAGAAGTTAAAATTCTTAAGCAATTAACTGAAAATAGCCCTGATAAACAGCGTCAATTCGACACTCTGGAATCCTTGATTGCTAATAAATTATCTGAACTACAGCAGACAATTGATTTACGAAAAAACAAGGGATTTGAAGCCGCGCAACGAGTGATAGAGACAAATCGCGGTAAGACTCTTATGGATGAGATGCGCCGGGTCATTTATGAATTGGAGCTAGCACAAAAGCAGTTATTAGCGCAGCAGCAGAATCAGGCAAAAACCTACGCTCAAAATGCCCTTATTACATTCTCAGGCGGAGTCTTCCTCAATTTTGTCATATTATTTTGGGTTTACAACCTGATCTATCGAGAGATAACAGAACGCCACAAAGCAGAGTCGAGCTTACAAACATCACTCAAAGAGTTATCTGGCATTAAATTTGCTTTAGATAAATCGGCCATAGTGGTTATAACTGACAAAAAGGGAATTATTACTTATGTTAACGATAAATTTTGTCATATATCGAAGTATTCTAGGGAAGAACTAATTGGTAAAACCCACCGCATCATCAACTCAGGTTATCACTCACAAGAATTCTTCCAAGAACTTTGGTCAACAATTACCCAGGGAAAAGTTTGGGAAGGAGAAATAAAAAACGTAGCCAAAAATGGAAAATATTATTGGGTGGATACGACTATTGTTCCGGTTTTGGATGCACAGAATCAACCAGTACAATATTTGGCAATTAGATTTGATATTACTGAACGCAAACGGGCTGAGGAAATTCGCAAGGGTGCTGAACTGCTGCAACTGATTCTGGACAATATTCCTCAAGCAATCTTTTGGAAGGATCGCAACTCTGTCTACTTAGGTTGTAACCAGAATTGGTGCCAGATAGTGGGAATTATTAATCCCGAAAGCATCATTGGTAAGACAGACTACGATTTGTGGCACCAGGAAGCAGCAGACCAATACACCGCAGAAGACAGTCGAGTCATGGATACAGATACACCGGAACTGCATGATATTGAACGCAGAATTCAGGCAGATGGTGAAGAAATATGGCTAGATATTAACAGAGTTCCTATTCATAATACTGAAGTGGAAGTCATTGGCATCCTGACTACGATCGAAGATATCACCTCGCGCAAGCAGGTGGAGAAAACCTTGCAGCAGAACCTAAAAATGCTTGATTTAGCTAGTGATGCCTTGCGTCAATCGGAAGCCAGCGAACGAGAGAAAGCTCAACATTTGCAGCAAACTTTGCATGAACTCCAAAACACCCAATCTCAACTGATTCAGACCGAAAAAATGTCCAGTTTAGGCCAACTGGTCGCCGGAATCGCTCACGAAATCAACAATCCCGTCAACTTCATCTACGGCAACCTTGTACACGCTAACGAATACATCGAAGAATTGATCGAACTGCTGCACCTTTATGAAAAATACTATCCCAATCCTGAGGCTGAAATTGAAGACCACAGAGAGGATGCCGATCTAGATTTTATGCTTCAAGACTTACCCAAAATCCTGTCTTCGATGAAAGTAGGGGCCGATCGCATCCGCCAGATTGTTCTTAGCTTGCGGAACTTTTCGCGGTTGGATGAAGCAGATATGAAGCCGGTTGATATTCACGAAGGCATTGATAGCACGCTGCTGATTTTGCAGAATCGGCTGAAAGCCAAGCCAGAACATCCCGCTATTGAGGTGATCGAAGAGTATGGCAATTTACCTTTGGTGGAATGCTATGTTGGGCAGCTGAACCAGGTATTTATGAATATCCTTGCCAATGCTATTGATGCCCTCGAAAAGTATGACAGCGAGCGCTCATATCAGGAGATCCGCAATCATCCCAGCACTATCACCATCTGCACTGAAGTTTTAGAGAATAATTCTGGTGTAGCGATTCGGATTCGGGACAATGGCCCTGGTATGACCCCAGATGTGAAAGCTCGCCTTTTTGACCCCTTTTTCACGACCAAGCCGATTGGCAAAGGTACTGGCTTGGGATTAGCTATTAGTTACCAAATCGTTGTAGAAAAACACGGTGGGGTTTTGAAGTGTCTCTCTGAACCGGACAAAGGAGCCGAGTTCTGGATTGAAATCCCCATTCGCCAAAAATTAGCAGCCAAAAAAAATTAGGCAAGGGAGAGTTTTGAATTTGACGTTTTGAGTTAAGAAATTCTCCCGCTCCCCTACTTACCCGCCGAGCTTAGAAAGTTCCGAAAAAGCCTACCTGGAGAAAACTTGTTATGGAAACTATTATTGCTCTTGTTACCTTATTCATCGTTGGTGGTGCAATAGGTTCGACAAAGATTATCAATCAAGGTGATGAAGCCTTGGTAGAGCGCTTAGGCAAATACAATCGCACAATGCAACCAGGGATGAACTTGTTTTTTCCTTTTGTTGAAACTATCGTTTGGCAAGAGACGACGCGAGAACAGATTTTAGACATCCCTCCCCAGGAAGCAATCACTAAAGATAGTGTTTCTCTCAAAGCTGATGCCGTGGTATATTGGCAGTTATTGGATTTGAAAAAAGCCTATTACGCGATTGATGATGTCGAGAAGGCGATTGCCAGTCTGGTTACAACCACCCTGCGCTCTAGAATTGGTCAGATGGAATTGAAGGAGACTTTTTCAAGTAGAAAGGAAATTAATCAGGCGCTATTGCAGGAGTTGGATGAGGCCACCGAGTCCTGGGGTGCCAAGGTTACTCGCGTGGAAATTCAGGACATCAAGCCATCAGCGAATGTTCTGGAGTCGATGGAGCAGGAGAAAGTAGCTGCGATCAAAAAAGAAGCCTCCAAAAAAGAGGCTGAAGGAACTGTGGAGTATATAAAGCGCATTTCGGAAGCTTTGCAAGCGTATCCTAACAGTAAGGAAGTATTGCAGTTTTTATTAGCTCAAAAATATGTAGAGGCTAACTTGAAGTTGGGTGATAGTAATAATTCCAAAATTCTTTTTATGGACCCCAAAGCAATGTCGGGAACGCTGGCAAATTTGATGAATACCTCAACTGAAACTAAGAATAATAGCGAAAAGTAATGTATAGCTAGAGGCTAGGGACTGGGGACTGGTGACTGCATTTGCGGTTAAATTTTAACCAACGATTCCAACTAAAATCGAAAGATGGCATCGGCGACGCGACAGACATCCCGCATTTCTTTAACGTCGTGAACTCGTAGGATATCGGCACCAAACGATATTGCCGCACAACAAGCTGCACCAGTTCCCCAAACTCTCTCTTTTGGATCGGGTTGATTCAAAATATGACCGATAAAACTTTTGCGGGATGGCCCCACTAAAATAGGACATCCCAGCAAACGAAATTCTGCTAGTCGTCGCAAAATTTCTAAGTTTTGGTTGGAAGTCTTAGCAAAGCCGATACCTGGGTCAACAATAATCTTCGTTCTATCAATTCCAGCTGCTACAGCAGCGGCAATTCGACTTTCCAGAAACTCGTAAATCTCCCCAACCAAATCCTGATATTCAGTCATCCGCTGCATAGTTTGGGGCGTTCCGCGAATGTGCATCAACACAATTGGAACACCCAATTCTGCTACGGTTGGCAACATTTCTGGATCGAAAGTGGCACCGGAAATGTCATTCACCATATCAGCACCTGCTGCAACAGCGGCCCTCGCTACAGACGCTTTTGTAGTGTCAACAGAAATCGGTACAGAAGACTCTTGGCGGATGGAGTTTACAATAGGCAGCACGCGATCGAGTTCTTCTTCTTTAGAGATGTCAGCAGAACCGGGGCGGGTTGATTGACCGCCAATATCAAGAATATCGGCACCCGCCTCTAGCAAATATCGAGCTTGCGCTAAGGCAGAGTTTGGGGCGCTGAACTCTCCCCCGTCGCTAAAACTATCGGGCGTCACATTCAGGACGCCCATCAGGTATGTGCTATGGCCCCAATTAAAGGTGCGATCGCGAATGTTCATCATAACTTTTAGCTGTTAGCTAAATAGGTGGGCGTAAATAAACTGAACACCCAGAAACCCGGTTTCTCAAAGAAACCGGGTTTCTAAGGGCACGGCAGTTTTACGTTTAATTATGCCCACCTACTTATTAACTACTGATAATTGACAATCCGAGCAAAACTGTCCGGTTGCAGACTCGCACCTCCCACGAGGACTCCATCGATTTCTGGCTGGGCCATAATTTCGTCGATATTATCCGGCTTGACGGAACCGCCGTACTGAATCGGCACATCAGGATTAGTTAGCTGAGAACGAATTAAGCCAATCACCCGGTTTGCTTCCTTAGTCTCGCAGGTATCGCCAGTGCCGATCGCCCAAATCGGTTCATAAGCGATGATGAGATTGTGTTGATCCACACCAATCAAGCCTTTTTCCAACTGGGTGACGATCAGCGCTTCGGTTTCGCCAGCATCTCGTTGTTGCTTGCTTTCGCCCACGCATAGAATCGGCGTAAGGTGGTAGCTTTGAGCTGCTTTGAGCCGTTTGTTAACAGTTTCATCGGTTTCGCCAAAGTATTGACGCCGTTCGCTGTGACCGACGATGACATAACGCACCCCAATTTCGGTTAGCATGGTGGCCGAAATTTCACCAGTGTAGGCTCCACAATCTTCCCAGTGGACGTTTTGGGCACCCAGTTGCACGCGACTTCCGTGCAAACTCTTGGATATGATGCCCAGATCGGTGAAGGGAGGGCACAGAACTATTTCCCGATCATCCGGGGTTTCTTCTAGACTGTGCATAAATCCTTGCAAAAACTCCAGAGCTTCTGTCTGGGTTTTGTACATTTTCCAGTTGCCAGCGATGACGATTTTTCGCACGGGTACTCTGAAGTACGAAGACTAATAAACTTAAACACCAGTTTACGGCTTTCTGGCGATCGTTTTGCGCCTGCGTCCTCAAATGTTACAGATCGCAAACCCGGTAACTTCTGCTCAGTATTGCATGGTAGGGGCGGGGAAAGCAGATAACCCTTCTGTCGAACAAACAATCTCTAGGGCAAAACCCGCCCCTACAATCAGACAACATATACAAGTCTGTTGCTACCCGACTTGGATTTAACTCACAATTCAAAACTTTGCAGCAAAGGTAAAAAGCAAAAGCGAAAAGAAAACAGTCTTTCTTTTGCTTTTTTCCTTCTCACTTTTGCTGCTTATCGTTTGGCCGAACTATTAGCACGAGCTGCTGCGGCTTCATCCGGGTGAATTCCCAGCCGTGTAAGATTGATACGTCCCTTGTTGTCGATTTCGCGTACTTTGACAATCACTTCATCGCCTACTGCCACTTCATCTTCCACTTTGCCCACTCGGTAATCCGCCAGTTGGGAAATGTGAATCATTCCTTCCTTACCGGGCAGAAATTCCACAAAAGCACCAATGGGGATAATCCTGGTGACGCGACCGGCATAAACATCTCCTTCGTTCAGCTTGCGCGTCATGTTGAAGATAATACTGCGGGCTCGTTCTGCCTTTTCCACATCTAGGGCAGAAATGGTGACTGTGCCATCATCTTCAAGGTCAATTTTGGCTCCAGTTTCCTCTGTAATACCCTTAATCGTCTTGCCACCAGGGCCAATAACAAGGCCAATGAGGTCTTGATCGATTTTGAGGGTGAGTAGGCGGGGGGCAAATGGGGACATTTCGCTGCGCGGTTTGTCGATCGCACTCAGCATTTTCTCCAAGATGTGCAGTCGCGCCGGACGAGCTTGATTGATGGCTTTGGCGATTACATCTAAAGACAGACCATTGATTTTCATGTCCATCTGCAAAGCCGTAATGCCGGTATCCGTGCCTGCCACCTTGAAGTCCATATCGCCCAGGAAGTCTTCAATACCCTGAATATCCGTGAGGATACGAATTTCTTCGCCTTCCTTAATCAAGCCCATAGCGGCACCGCTGACGGGTTTGGAAATGGGAACGCCAGCATCCATCAATGCTAGGGTGGAACCGCATACGGAACCCATCGAGGTGGAACCGTTGGAAGAAAGCACTTCCGAGACTACGCGGATGACGTAGGGGAATTGTTCTTTGGTAGGCAATACGGGGACTAGGGCTCGTTCTGCCAAGGCTCCGTGACCGATTTCCCGGCGTCCGGGGGCACGCATGGGTTTGGTTTCTCCCACTGAGTAAGGCGGGAAATTGTAATGGTGTAGATAACGCTTGGCATCTTCTGGATGGAGGTCATCTCCCATTGCTTGGGCATCGCCTGGAGTTCCCAGGGTGACGGCGGACAAGACTTGGGTTTGTCCTCGGTTAAACAAACCGCAACCGTGGACTCGTCGGGGTAATAGTCCGACGCGACAAGAGACTGGTCGCACTTCGTCGAGTTTGCGACCATCGACGCGGACGCCATCTTCGACGATTTGGCGGCGCATCATCTGCTTGGTGATGTCTTTGAAAAGGTTGCCCAGCGCTTTGCTGTCAGAGGCTGTGATGATTCGGATGGGATCTTGTTCAGGCAGTTCTGCGATCGCACTTTGCACAGATGCTTTAATCTCATCCAATGCTTGATCGCGAGCGGCTTTCTCCAGTTCAAACCGGGACAAGATGCTTTTGATCGGACTTGTGGCGCGATCGCGAATAAAATTCGCCAGTGTTAAGTCTACTTCCGGTCGCGTCTCGTAAACCTGCTCAATGCCTAGTTCTTTGAGCAACTCTTGCTGAGCAGCAATTAGATCCCGCACCGCTTCATAGCCAAAGTCAATAGCTTCAATGATGTCTGCTTCTGGCAACTCGTTTGCCCCCGCTTCCACCATAATCACGCCTTCGGGAGAACCTGCTACGATCAAATCCAAATCCCCGGCATCCATCTCCGCGTATGTGGGGTTAATAATAAAGTCATCCCCAACCAATCCTACCCGCACCGCCGCCATCGGCCCATTGAACGGGATCTTGGCTAACAGCACCGCTACGGAAGCACCAGTCACAGCCAGCACATCGGGCGGTACTAGCTCATCCATTGATAGCGTTGTGGCGACAATTTGAATGTCATCTCGCAGCCAACTGGGAAACAAGGGACGCAGCGGTCTGTCAATCAGACGGCTCGTGAGAACCACTTTTTCTGGCGGACGGCCTTCCCGGCGCAAGAAACCGCCTGGAATCCTACCGGCGGCATACATTCTTTCTTCGTAATCCACCAACAAAGGTAGAAAATCGATGTTCTCTCTGGCACTAGAGCGAGTTGCCGTCACTAATACGGTCGTCTCTCCCGATTGAATCAACAAGGAACCACCAGCCTGTTGAGCAAGGAGGCCAACCTTCAGTCGAATATCCCTTCCATCAAAGGATATAGATTTGTCTATCTCTACCATTCGGTCCTTTTGTATTACACTTCTTTATCTGTGGCAATCCTAGCACTGATCTAGGGGCTAGGGGCTAGAGGAAGAGGGGCTAGGGGCTAGGGGCAGAGGGGCAGAGGGGCAGAGGGGCAGAGGAGCATAGGAGAAAAGAAATAAAAATGTTCTTAAAATGAACAAAAGCATAGCAACTCCGAAAGAGCCAAAATCCTTTCATCCAAAATCGAATGATTGAAACTGTTTAGAAAAAAGTTTGAGAAGTTTTTAAATGGCAATTTTACACGGTAGTTGGTTAGTTCAATCTCAGGGTGGCTATCTATTCATTTGGGGAGAAACTTGGCGCAGAATTGCTGCTGGAGCGTCTTCTCAATCTGGAACTGTGCCGCCTCATCCATTGGCGATGAATCCAGCGGATCTGATCGCCTACTTGAAATCTTTACCTCATCTGAGCCAGGTTTTGCCTGATGATGTTTTTCTACCAGATGAAGCATCTTCTAAAGCAGGTAAAACTGTTACCAAGCAAAGTCGGAAAACAAAGGTTGCTAGCAGCGATATTTCTCTATCTTCGAGGCGATGGCAATTACAAACTTTGGCATTACCAAGTCATATCGATCGAGGAAATAACGAGCCAATTTCTCCCTGGAATTCTGGGACTGCACTCTCAGAAAGTACAGGTGAGGAAACTTCGTCTTGGCAATATCTGTATCCTTGGCAAGTTGAGGGAATTTGTCTGAATTCCCTGGAAGCGATCGCATTTTTGACTGCTTTGCCTCTTGGCTCAGTTAATGGATCTGACTCGTTTTTGGGCAGAGATTTACGTTTTTGGTCGCATATAGCGCGGTGGAGTATCGATTTAATCGCTCGGTGTAAATTTTTACCAGTACTTAACAAAAGTGAAGATGGGAATGCGATCGCTTCCTGGCAACCAGTTATCGATAGCGCCGCCGATCGATCTCGTCTGCAAAAATTCGCCCAGCAGATGCCCACCGCTTGTCGCACTTATCAAAAACTGGGAGAGAAATTTTCATATCCCAATATCGATTTGCCACCAGAACCAAAAGAACTGTTGCTGCAATTCTTAAGTAACACGATAGATGCCAAAGTGCGAAATGTTGTCAGTACACAGTCTCCACCAGCGACCGAATCGATTGTGGGAGAGTGGCTGAAAGGGTTGGGAAGCGAGTCTGGTACTATGACGGCAGAAGCCCAAGCAGTAGAACGTTTGCAAGCAACCCTCAATAGCTGGATTGCACCATTAAAACCATTCTTGACTGGTCAAAGTTTGTTTTGCACCTGCTTTAAAGTTCATCCTCCAAGACAGGGCGAGACAGACTGGACGTTAGAATATTGTTTGCAAGCCGTAGACGATCCAGAATTTTTGGTAGATGCGGCAACTATCTGGAATAATGCAGTTGAGCGTCTCGTTTTCCAAGGAAGAAATATCGAATTACCCCAGGAAACTTTTCTTAGAGGTTTGGGTTTAGCTGCTAGACTAATGCCTGTTATTGAACCCAGTTTGGAAACTCCATCTCCCCAGTCTTGTCGCCTCAATCCCTTGCAAGCATACGAATTTATCAAAACGGGTTCTTGGCGCTTCCAAGATAGCGGATTAGGGGTAATTTTGCCGCCCAGTTTAGCAAATCGCGACGGATGGGCAAGTCGTTTAGGTTTGAGTATAAAAGCAGATACTCCCCAAATCAAAAAGAATGAGCGTTTGGGTTTGCAGAGTCTGCTGAACTTTAAGTGGGAATTATCTATTGGCGGACAAAGACTATCCAAGAAGGAATTCGATCGCTTGGTAGCGCTTAAAACTCCACTAGCGGAAATTAACGGGGAGTGGGTAGAATTGCGACCCCAGGATATCAAAGCAGCACAAGCATTTTTTGTCAGTCGCAAAGACGATGTGGCCCTCTCCCTGGAAGATGCTCTGCGCCTTGGTAGCGGGGATACTCAAACAATTGAAAAACTGCCAGTTGTCAGCTTTGAGGCATCGGGGGCGCTACAGGAGTTGATTACCACTCTAACTGGTAATAAGAAGGTAGAAGCGATCGCAGTTCCTGCCACTTTCCAAGGTCAATTGCGTCCATATCAAGCATTAGGTGCTGGGTGGCTAGCTTTTTTAGAGCGTTGGAGCTTAGGTGCTTGTCTCGCAGACGACATGGGATTGGGAAAAACCATTCAGTTGATCGCATTTTTACTTTATCTGCAAGAACAGAACACACTGGAAAAACCAACATTAATAGTTTGCCCAACATCAGTTTTAGGTAACTGGGAAAGAGAAGTAAAAAAATTCGGCCCAACTTTAAAACTGTTAGTGCATCACGGTGATAAACGCGCTAAAGGAAAAGTCTTTGCTAAAGCAATCAAAGATAAGGATTTGATTATCACCAGTTATGCACTAGCTTTTCGAGATGCCAAAGATTTGCAGAGCATTTCTTGGCAGGGTGTAGTGCTAGATGAAGCCCAAAACATCAAAAATCCAGAAACAAAGCAGTCCCAGGCTTTGCGGCAATTGTCAAGTACATTTCGCATTGCGTTGACAGGAACGCCAGTGGAAAATAGGCTGCAAGAACTATGGTCAATTTTAGATTTTCTCAATCCAGGTTATTTGGGGCAGCGTAATTTCTTCCAGCGCCGGTTTGGAATTCCCATTGAAAAGTACGGCGATACAAATTCTTTAAAGACACTGCGATCGCTCGTCCAACCATTTATCCTTCGTCGCCTCAAAAGTGACCGCGAAATAATTCAAGATTTGCCAGAAAAACAAGAAATGACCGTATTTTGCGGTCTGGCTGAGGAACAGGCAGCGCTTTATCAAAAATTGGTCGAAGAATCTCTAGCTGAAATTGAAGAATCTGATGGTATTCAACGACGAGGAATGATTTTGGCGCTGTTAGTAAAATTGAAACAAATCTGCAATCATCCAGCGCAATTCTTAAAAGAAGCAACAGTAGGCGATCGACATCGTTCTGGAAAGCTTCAGCGTCTGGAGGAAATGTTGGAAGAATTAATTTTGGAAGGCGATTCCCTACGCAACGGCTTCGCCGAACGCGCCTTAATTTTCACTCAATTTGCCGAATGGGGAAAACTGCTCAAACCGCATTTGGAAAAGCAACTTGGCCGAGAAGTCCTGTTTTTATATGGCAGCACTACCAAAAACCAAAGAGAAGAAATGATAGACAGATTCCAAAACGATCCGCAAGGGCCAAGAATCATGATTCTTTCCCTCAAAGCTGGTGGTGTTGGCCTTAACTTGACGCGGGCAAATCATGTTTTTCACTTCGACAGATGGTGGAATCCCGCTGTAGAAAATCAGGCAACAGACCGGGTATTTCGCATCGGTCAAACTCGCAATGTTCAAGTGCATAAATTTGTCTGTAATGGCACTTTGGAAGAAAAAATACACGATTTGATTGAAAGTAAAAAAGCACTAGCCGAACAAGTTGTAGGTGCTGGCGAACATTGGCTGACCGAATTGGATACCGATCAATTGCGTAACTTACTATTGCTCGATCGCAGTGCTGTGATTGACGAGGAGGCAGAATGACAAATAGCTATACTGAAATCAGTTTTGACTTAGACCGAAAACCGCTGTTATGAGGTACACTAGCAGCAATTATCAAACCGATAAATACAGCGGTTGCCTTGGTATTTACAGCGGCTTGCAGCCGCGTGAGGTACAATAAAATGATTTTCTTCATAGCGCGTTCGTAGGGGCGGGTTTGGCAAATAATTTGTGGCTAACCGACAAGAATCATGGCAAAACCCGCCCCTACAATTTACCTGTACCTCACCCACTTGCAAGCCGCTGTATTGTACCGCATTACAGCGGTAACCGCTGTATGAATAATTGTAAGGTAGGCCGTGCACACCCCAATACTGTTCGGATCGGTTCTAAGCGCAAACTTTCGTAGGTTGGGTTTCGTTACAGCGGCTTGCAGTCGGATGAAGTACACGGCAGAAACCCGGTTTCTATGTACCTCACTCATCTGAAAGGCGCTGTATTTCAACCCAACCTACAATTTTTAAACAGAACAGTATTGGTGTCCACCCTCAAAGCTCAAAACTCAATCAAGTTCTTCCGAATAGAATTTTTCAAAAATCGGTCTACACCTATCTCTAATCAACAATTTTTGTTTTTCGTTAAACACTTGTCTTAAACTCAAATCCCGTCCCAGATCAATTTTATTTCCCACATATCCTTGTTTTATGTAATAATTAAACTCCCTATTAATTTTTACAGTCTCGGTATTGAGGTAATGATAAATATTAGTAAGGGTTGCTTCAGTACTTAGAATTAAATCTTCATAGCGAATGACTAAGGATTTATTGCCTTCATACAAAAACTTAAATCTACGATCGTGATAACTTAAATATAAGTTGATGGCTGTTTGCAGATCTTCTCCGGGAAAGCGTTTATAAATTGCCGCTACATTAGCGATCGGGTTGCGAATTATGGTGACGATCTTTGTTTGGGGATAAAGAGAGCAAATCCAAGGGGAAAGATAGAGATGATAAGGAGTTTTTTCTCCAAAAATTATCTTATTTTTATGTGCGATAGGAACCAGCTGGGAATAGACCGTGTTAAACATTTCAATTAGAGTAAGTTCGCCTTTTTCAGCTTTACTTAAAATCGGGGAAGGATCGAGATAATCCAAATACTGTGTCAACCAATTCTCTTGAGTTTGTCCAACATCGCTTAAATAATATCTATCGTGCAGTTTAGCTAAATATTTCTTTGCCTCCACTGCGGGAACTAGATATTCAGCCGATGGCAGATGTAGCAAGTGAGATAAAACTGCATAAATCCAAGCATTAGACAGCTTTCTAAAACCTTTGCTCCGTGCATATATGTGGAATATAAAGCTTTCGTTGAGAGCAAAAACTTGAGAATGTTCAGATAAAAGAGCGCATAATAAAGTCGTTCCACTGCGTTCGCTACCAAAAATAAACAGATTTGGTTGTATCATGGTAAATGATCTCCTACAAGCTTTAGGTCATCAGCTTCAAAAACTAGCCCTTAAACCATAATCGAGTATAAAAATGAACCGCCTTTCTAATATATATCATAAGGATGACGGTGCAGCACTCCTGCCTAGTCGCGAATGGTGGGTAGAACGCTGGCTGGAACTCCTAGATTCCTACCGTTTCAAAAAGCGTTTGGAACGTGCGCGGGTCTATGCAAGGCAGGGAAACGTCCTCAGCATAGAGTTTCAAAGTCAAAAGGTATTTGCCAGAGTTCAGGGCACAGAAGTAGAACCTTATCAAGTTTCTATATGGCTGGAATCGTTCACCGATGAAGAATGGCAATATGTAATTGAAACCATGTCGCAAAAGGCGATATTTTCTGCTAAACTATTAGCAGGAGAAATGCCAACCAATATTGAGCAAGTCTTCACTGGAAATGGTTTGAGTTTGTTTCCATTCCGGTTGGATGATGTTCGCAGCCAGTGTAGTTGTCCCGATCAAGCTAATCCCTGCAAACATATTGGAGCGGTATATTATTTGTTAGCCGATCGCTTCAGCGAAGACCCCTTTGTATTATTTCAGCTGCGAGGTCGCACTAAGGAACAAATTATCGAAGCACTTCGACAGATGCGAAGCCGAGGATCTATTGAGCAGGGTAACAAGGGAGAAGCTGCTATTTCCCAACCCCAATATCCTCTAAAAATTGATCGGTTTTGGCAATATGATGAGCCTTTAGAATCTTCCCTAGTTGTGATTGTACCGCCGCCAAGTAGCGAGACTGTTTTAGATGTTTTGGGAAATATCCCCTTAACAAATGATGCTACCAAAAATCCCGAATCTAATACGGCTTCAGCTAAGGTAGTGATGCAGTATTTGGATAGTGTTTACAAGGCGGTGAGTCAGCAGGCAATTATTTCGGCAATGAAGGTAGGAGAATGACTAGAAACTTTCACTATCAATTTGCCAAACACTATCTCAGCGAACTATTAGGGCCTCTGGGTGAAGTAATAGTCAGTCGAGAAGTAACTGCTGAAGTTCGTCAAATAGATGTTTGGTTTTCACCAGGCACAGCACCGACAACCAACTTGGAATTTTTGGGTTTGATTGCTAAAATGGCTTCAACTGCCTGTCTGATCGAGCCTTTCCGAAATCCGCCAAACTGGTCGGAAGTGCGTCGATGCCTGATAAAATTATTTGCCATGCAAAGCGATTTTCAGCGGGAAGAAAGATCCGTAACAGAAGATGAACTGCCTCGTTTGTGGATTTTATCGCCTTCTTGTTCTGAAAATGTACTAGATGCTTTTGGTGCGAAACTTGACCCAGAAGGAAATTGGCCTAGTGGGGTTTATTTTCTACCAGCGGGATTGCGATCGGCCCTGGTAGCAAGGTTTGGTGGGGAATCTAGTAGTTGATACCAAATCCGCAACGATTACCCCCTTTATAGCTAGGGACTAGGGGCTAGGGACTAGGGGAAGAAGGGTTTAGAATCCGCCAACGTTTCAGGAATTCAGAATGTCTTAACGGACGAGAGCGGTTGCTATATGTCGATCGGCTATCGGCTATAGAGACGTTTCATGAAACGTCTCTACAATAGACCTCTCCAAAAAAGAATGTAGAGACGTTGCATGCAACGTCTCTACGAGGGTTACAGGTAACGCACCTTTAATTTCTGGAGAGGTCTAATGTTTAGGCCAAAAATTAAAGGGGAAAACCAACCCGGATTTGGTATGAGAGGACGAAGGAGCCGATCGCGCTTTTCCTTTCCTCAGCTATTGAGAATATTGCCCTGATGGTGGGACAGTCAGAGTGCGATCGCGAATCCAAATATTTTTCGCATAGGTTCTATACCATTGACCCACTCCATCGCACAGATGGCGATCGCTCAGATCCACCTTTGCATTCGTCCGCAGATAATCCCGCACCCAATCGCAACCATATCCCAGTGGGTCAAGATTGAAAATATCCTCCACATTCCACAAAATCACCGTCTTATCCTGACCCGCCGAAGCGATCGTCTTCCCATCAGGACTAAAGACAACTCCGAAAACCCCATTGCTATGTTCCCTTAAGGTACGAAGCTCTTTACCATCACTCTGCCAAAGTTTGACCTTACCGTCTAAATCTGCCGAGGCAATTATCTGACCGTCAGGACTGAAAGCAACTCCCCAAACCCCAGCGCTATGGCCCCTAAAAGTATAAAGCTCTATGCCATCCGTGTGCCAAAGTTTGACCGTGCCGTCTAAACCTGCCGAAGCAATTATCTTTCCGTTAGGACTGAATGCTACTCCTGCTACCTCGTTACCATGTCCGCTTAGGGTATGTAGAAGCGCGTAGTGCGGTTTCCCGTCGGGTACAACCGTAATATCTTGTCCCCAAAGCTTGACCGTACCATCCAAGCTTGTCGAAGCTAGAGTCTGCCCATCGGGACTGAACGCGACTCCGTAAACTTCATCTTTATGACCTTTAAGGGTGGCGAGTTCGGTGCCGTCAATCTTCCATATTTTGACAGTTTTGTCCCCACTCGCCGAGGCTAGAGTCTGACCGTCGGGGCTAAAATTAACACTGAAGACGCGATCGCTATGGCCTCGCAAAGTCCTGATCAGGCTACCATTCAGTCGCCAGAGTTTGACGGTGTTGTCATAACCGCCCGTAGCAATTGTCTCTCCATCAGGACTGAAATCAACACCGAAAACTTTATCGTTATACCTTTGGAAAGTTCTTAGCAGGCTACCATCTCGCCGCCAGAGTTTGATGGATTTGTCCCCACTAACTGTGGCAATTGTCTCTCCATCAGGACTAAACTTCACTGTGTAAACCGGAGCTATATGACTCTTGAGAGTCTTGTACAAAGCGCTGTCAATCTTCCAAAGTCTGATCGGCCCATTCCAACTGGCTGAGGCGAGCAAATTCCCGTCAGGGCTAAAAGCAACTCCGTGGACTATATCCCCAGTTCCATCAAGGGTCTTGTACAAAGTACCGTCAATCTTCCAGAGTTTGATGGTTCTGTCTCCACTCGCTGAAGCAACGAGTTGACCGTTGGGGCTAATTGCCACTTGGTAAACCGCATCGCTATGACCTTGGAGGGTATTTAGCAGACTACCGTCAATCTTCCAAAGTTTGATCGTCTTGTCCCAACTTGCCGAAGCAAATATCTTTCCGTCAGCAGAGAAAGTAACTCCGTAAACTCGATCCCTATGTCCTCGCAGAGTCTTTAGCAGTCTACCGTCAATCCTCCAGAGTTTGATCGTCTTGTCTTGACTCGCCGAGGCAATCAGCTGACCGTCAGGGCTGAAAGCGATCGCATAAACTTCTCCCTGATGCCCTTGGAGCGTTCTCAACAACCTGCCATCTCGCTGCCAGAGTTTGACGGTTTTGTCTCCACTCGCAGAGGCAATCAGCTGACCGTCAGGGCTGAAAGCAACGTCCCAAACTGTAGCGCTATGACCTCTTAAGGTTGTAGGGGCGAAGCATTTGGGCAGTAGATTTGTGTCTTTACCAGAGGTTGTCACCTCAAATGCTTCGCCCTTACATATGTTCCAGAGTTTGACAGTTTTGTCCCTAGAGCTGGAGGCAATTAGCTCACCATCAGGACTGAACGCCACTCCCCAAACAGTACCGCTATGACCTTTAAGGGTTCTCAGCTCTGTACCATCTCGTTTCCAGAGTTTAACGGTGTTGTCCCCAGAGCTGGAGGCAATTAGCTCGCCATCGGGACTGAAAACTGCTTTAGTAACTTCATTGTTCTGCCCTGACAACTGATTGTACTCAACGGCTCCATAAACTGCTTGCTGTAGAACCTCCTCAACCTGATGCTCGATCTCTGCGTTTGTACCACCGAGTTTTTGCAGTTGTCGCTTTGCTCTGATTGCTTCTACTAGCGCATCTAATCCTTGATTCGAGGCAAATAGAATTTGAGAAGATTTAGCGAGGGCTTCGATCTCGCTTTTTGTGGCTTGACGGTACTGAGAATAAGTCGCTATCCCCAACAGACAGGCAAGCAGCAATGCCATCGTAATTACAATAAGTAAGAACTTTTGTCGGAAGGCGCTTTTTTTCTCCAGTGCTAATCTCTTTTGTTCCTCTGCCAGTCTTTTTTGTTCTTCTGCCAGTCTGGCTTCAACTTCTTTAGCTCGTTCTGCCTCTAACCGCATTTCAACTTCGCGTCTGTCTAATTCAACAGAGGCAGCTAAGAATTGATAATCCAAATCGCTCAAGCTTTTACCCAGCGTCCAGATTTGGGCTTCTTTAAGAGCTTGTCCCCGCAACAGTCGCGAACCATCCTGTTGTTTGGAAGCCATCCAAGCGTCATAAGCCTGGGAGTAAGGACGCAAACAATTGAGTTGTTTTTCGACCCATTCCAGATTGAAAACTTCTTGATAAATCGGGTTTCTTACTTTCAGAAAACCTTGCCCTTTTAGCAATAAACCTGACAGCAGGAGTTCTACTTGTTCTCGACTGTCATCTGTTGGTATTTCCACACCTTGTAAGATTTGCTGATATATGCCCAGCAATCTGCCAGCGCGTTGTTCGTTTCTGAGCAGGCGATCGCGGATCGTCTTTAAATGCTCTGGCTCATCTTGGGATTCCCACTTGTGGATAATGTGCGATCGGACCACCGACTCCACCCAAAATCCCTCCATCCCCGTAGGAATATTCAAAACATCGTTGAGCGGTTCGCAACTACCTCTAAGCAACTTACATAACTTTTGCGTTAAAAATGGCTGTCCTCCTGTCCACTCCAATACCTCTTTTAATACTGTCTGGGTATTTTCAATATAAGTTTCTAATCCTTTAGCTAATGGCGCGGCTTCTTCAATGGCAAATCCATTCAGATCGATCGCTTTGCCTATATTAAACGGGGTGCGATTTTTATTTATTATTAAATCGGAAGGTGTCGCCACCCCAAATATGACCCATGTAATCCGGTTGTATTCCGGCGCGATCGCCCTTTGGTTATAGCAGAATCTGATCAGTGCAAAAAAGTCATCTACCGGAAAATTTAGGCTGAGAATACTATCTATTTCATCAACAAATATAAAAATTCTATCTGTGGGAAATTGCACCAGCAGCACTTCAGAAATAAACCGGCTCAATCTCTGGAGATAAGAGAGTTCTTCTTCCTCGCGCCACCAGGCTTTAAAATTCAGTTTTTTAACAAGATTGAACCCCGACCATAAGTCAGCAACTACTCCCTTATACCATTGCAGTGGGGTAATATTTTCGCTGCCGATCCCAGTCATGTCGAGCGCAGTGCAGCGGAATCCTTCTTGTTGGAGGCGATACTTGATTCTCACCAGCAGGGAGGATTTTCCCATTTGCCGCGAGTTGAGGACGTAGCAAAAATCTCCCTTTTTTAAGGCTTCATACAGTTCGCCATCAGCTTGCCGCTCCACATAGCTAGGAGCATCTTTTTTCAGACTACCACCAATCTGGTATTCGTAACTGTTCATCGTCTGCTTATCCCCTTGTCCTTCGATCGTGTATTAGTGTTCAGTTTACGCAAAATGCCGTCAGTTTAGTTGCACAGTTTGGTTAAATTTGATAAACTAGGCTATCGCAACTATCGAGGTAAAAAACTAGGTGATATCGTGTCCGGTTGCATCGTTAGTACATGATTGAGATCGTCAAATTGTCTGTTGTCATCGTTGGTTAAATTTTTACCGCAGATGAAGACTTCGGAACGCAGATAAACGCAGATGCAGAATAATCGCACGAATTTTTTAGGTAACCGATGCGTAAGGACATGATATAAGGGGGATAAGGTGTGAGTTAACCTTGTAGCGCCGTCCTAAAATCGGCTACCACTCCCGTTTCGATCGCACAAATGACGATCGCTCTTTTCCACATCCGCATTAGTCCGCAAATAATCCTGGATGCGATCGCAACCATAACCCAATAAATCCAGACTCAGAATTCGCTGCACATTCCACAGAATCAGCGTGTTATCCTCACTGACAGAAGCCACAAACGTTCCATCAGAACTATACGCCACTCCCCTAATCGCCGCACTGTGACCTCTGAGAGTCGTTAATTCCGTACCGTCAAGCTTCCAAAACTTCACCGTATTGTCCACACTGCCAGAAGCAATAATTTGACCATCCGGGCTAAATGCCACTCCCCACACCGCAGCATGATGACCTTCAATAGTTCTTAACAACTTACCATCAATTGTCCAAAGCTTAACCGTATTGTCCCCACTGCCAGAAGCGACCATCTTACCGTCAGGACTAAAGGCAACTTTCCACACCGCAGCTTGATGACCTTGGAGAGTTCTCGCTAACGTACCATCAAGCTTCCACAACTTCACAGTCCCATCTCCCCCTGCTGAGGCAATTAGTTGACCGTCCGGGCTAAATACCACCTGCCAAATAGGAGCATGATGTCCTATCAGGGTCTTAGGGGCGCATCCATTAGACATCTCCAAAAACTCTTGTGGGGCAGGCATCTTGCCTGCCATTGGTTTTGGGCGGGCAAGATGCCTGCCCCACCTACAAGTGCTGTTGCGCCGCCAAAGCTTAATCGTGTTATCTTGACTTGCGGAAGCGATCGTGCGATCGTCTGGACTGAAAGCTAATCCAGTCAGTCTAGAGGTATGACCTACGAAAGTTGCGATCGAAGCGCCGTTCCGATCCCAGACCTTCACAATATTATCGTTTCTGGCAAAAGCAATTAACCGATCGTCGTGACTCAGGGCAACTGCATAAATCGCCGCGTCTTGTTCACTCAAAGTCGCCAGCAATTTGCCTTGCCGACTCCAAAGCTTAGTCGTGCCATCCTCGCTACCAGTTGCGATCGTAGAACTATCAGCACTGACATCTAAAGCCCAAATCCCGGCTTTATGTGCAGTGACGATCGTTCGCAATGGATTTTGACTTTGCCACAGTCTGACGCTGTTTTCTGCACCCGCCGAAGCAATAAAGCTGCCGTCGGGACTCCAAGCTATCCCCCAAATCCCCGCACTGTGACCTCTAAATGTCGTCAATTCTGTGCCGTCAATATTCCAAAGTTTTACCGTTTTATCTCGACTTGCAGAGGCGATAGTTTGACCGTCTGGACTAAATACAACTGCTGATATTACAGCAGTATGACCCTCAAGTGTTCGTAGCAAAGTGCCATTTTTATGCCAAAGTTTCACCGTTTTGTCTGCACTTGCAGAGGCAATAGTTTGACCGTCTGGACTAAACGCCACTGAGGATACCACAGCAGTATGACCCTGAAGACTTTTCAGCAAAGTACCATCGCGCTTCCAAAGTTTAACCGTTTTGTCTGCACTTGCAGAGGCAATAGTTTGACCATCGGGACTAAACGCCACTGAGGATACCCCAGCAGTATGACCCTGGAGAGTTCGTAGTGCCCCCGTGCCTGCCCCCTCAACTTTCCAAAGTTTTACAGTTGCGTCCACACTAGCAGATGCAACGGTTTGACCGTCGGGGCTAAATGCCACTACCCAGATGCCAGCACTGTGACCCTGAAAAGTTTTCAACAAAGTGCCGTCCTTGTGCCATAGTTTCACAGTGCCATCATCACTTCCAGAAGCAATCAACTGACCGTCAGGGCTAAATTTGACCGATCGAACGATCGCCTGATGACCTTTGAGGGTTGCCACTTCTGTACCATCCCTCCCCCACAGTTTGATAGTTTTATCGACACTTCCAGAGGCAATTAGCTTACTATCAGGACTGATATCGACGGTCATAACTGCCGCTTTATGCCCCGATAAACGGTTATATTCATCTACTTCATAAACGGCTTGCCGCAGTATATTAATAACTTGATGTTCAATATTTTTGTCTGTCTTGCCTAACTTTTGTAGTTTTCGTTTAGCTTTAATCGCTTCTATCAGTGCATCCAAGCGGCGATTTGAGGCAAACAGTCCATCAGAAGAAGACGCCAGCGCTCGAATTTCACTAATCCTTGCTTCAAGTTCACTAATAGCTGCTCGGCGGTATTGAAAATAACTTGTCACCCCTAAGACGCTGGCAAGCAGCAATGCACCACTCACGGTAAACAGCAAAAATCTTTGTCGTTTGGTAGCTTTTTTCTCTTGCTCAAGTCTTTTGTGTTCCTCTGCCAGTCGCGCTTCCACTTCTTTAGTTCGTTCTGCTTCTAAACCTTGTTGCACTTCTCGTCTGTCGAGTTCGGTGCTAGCAGCTAAAAACTGATAGTCTAAATCACTCAAACTTTTCCCTTGCGCCCAATTTTGGGCATCAATCAATGCTTGTCCGCGCAGCAGTCGCGAAGAATCCTGTTGTTTTGACGCGATCCAAGCATCAAAAGCTTGAGAATAGGGACGCAGTTTGCCTAATTGTTTTTCTACCCATTCGAGGTTGAAAACTTCTTGATAAATGGAATTTTTGACTTTCAACAATCCTTGTTGTTTGATGACTAAACCAGAAAGCACCAGTTCGATTTGCTCGCCGCTGTCATCGGTTGGCACTTCAAATTCTTGTAAGATTTGCTGATAAATGCCGAGTAATCTGCCAGCGCGTTGTTCGTTTCGAGTGATGCGATCGCGTATCGTCCTTAAATGTTCCGGTTCGTCTTGGCTTTCCCACTTGTCGATGATGTGCGATCGAACCACACTTTCTACCCAAAATGCCTCTGTCCCTGGAATAATTTTCAGATTTTTGCTATTCTCATCCGACGCAAACGCCATGTTTTCTAGCAGTCTTACCAGCAATTGACAGAGTTTTTGAGTCAAAAATGGCTGTCCTGAAGTCCAAGTTAATATTTCTTTGAGTACTGCTCTTGAATTACTGACTTTTCCTTCTAATCCTACTGCTAATGGTGTGGCTTCATCCAATTGAAACCCCTGGAGTTCGATCGCTCTGCCAATATTAAATGGCGTTCTATTTTTATCCGCAATTAAATCCGACGGTGTAGCTACTCCGAAGATCGCAAACGTGAGGCGATTGTAGGCAGGTTCCATCGCTCTTTGGTTATAGCAATAGCGAATCAAAGCAAAAAAATCATCGACTGGAAAATCTAGTCCGAGAATGCTGTCAATTTCATCTATAAATATAAAGATCCTGTCTTGGGGAAATTGCACAAGCAGTAGTTCGACAATAAATCGACTCAATCTCTGGAGTAAAGACAAGTCTTCTTCTTCACGCCACCAAGCTTTTAAGTTAAATTTTCCTAACAGGTTTAAACCCAACCATAAATCAGTTACTACTCCTTTGTACCACTGAAGAGGCGTGATATTTTCACTGCCTATAGCTGTCATATCGACGGTTGTACAGAGGAATCCTTCTTGTTGAAGGCGCGATCGCGTTCTCACTAAAAGTGAAGATTTCCCCATTTGTCGGGAGTTGAGGACGTAGCAAAATTCGCCCTTTTTTAAGGCTTCGTAGAGTTGGTCATCAGCTTGACGTTCAACATAAGTAGGCGCATCTGTTGTCAGGCTCCCGCCGATTTGGTATTGGTAAGTGTTCATAGTTCATGCTTTATGGCAATAATCTATTAATTATTACTCACTTGGAGGTAAGAGAGTTTTAATCGTTTTAATTCTACTGTCAAGAGATGACTTGTGTAGTTTGGGTTTCGTTCCTCAACCCAAACTACAACTTATACCAAATCCGCAACGATTACCCCGTTTATGTCTCTAGGCTGTAGAGACGTTTCATGAAACGTCTCTACAATGTTTAGCCAAAAATTAAAGGGGTAACAAACCCAGATTTGGTATTATTACAACTGTTCCTCTTCTGGCGATCGCCCAGCTTCAAAAATTTGTTTGACAGTCAAATTTAATTCTGGAAATGTCGGACATACGATCGAGTCAGCACCTCGGTACTGGTTGACTTGATACTCACCTTCTACTAAGTAATAGATGGAAATAGTCGGCTGTTTGGGATTGCCAATGTACCGTCTACCACCCAAACCTAAATAGTCAATAATCCAGTATTCAGGAATGCCAAAAGTTTCATAGTCAACCAGCTTGTGGGCATAATCATCTTGCCAATTCGTGCTGACAACTTCAATAACTAGGGGAACGGAGGCTGCTTGAGTAACGGTTGATGACTTTTTCCACATCGGTTCTGATGACAGATTTTTTTGATTGATAACTAGCACATCAGGCGAATAAGCAGAGTCTCGATCGGGAACCTTAATTAATGCTTGCTTGGGGATGAAGTAAGGGAGGTTTAATCGTTCAAATTGGACATTTAGTTTTTTTGCTGAAAACCCATTAATTTCTTCATGCTCTCCTATTGGCTGCATTTCAACAATTACTCCATCGTGTAGTTCATAGAAGCCGCCGTCTGGCTTCCATTCCAGAAAATCTTCAAAACTTGTTGTTTTTGGTAAGGTTTGAAACATAGGATTGGGTGCATCTCACTTTTGCAAATATATGCTCACACTGTTTCTGATTATTACGCAAAACTGTGATTTATAGCGGCTTGCAGTTGGATGAAGTACACCTCAGAAACCGGGTTTCTTCAAGAAACCCGGTTTCTAAGGGCAAGTTGGGACTAAAGGCAGCTTTCCTTACCACACCCGTATGCCCCGTGAGCGTCCTCAGCAAGATGCCCTGGGAGTTCCAGAGTTTGACCGTGCCGTCACTACTGGCGGTGGCGATAACTTTACCGTCAGGACTCCAAGCAATTCCGTAAACTAACGCTTTGTGTGCGTTGAAAACTCCCAGTAATTACCAAACTAATTTTGTAGCATTTGATTTTTGAAATATAAACGGTAAAGTTCGCAACTAGGTGTCACAAAATCTCCATTGATATTCACCAAACCCATGCTATCTAATTTATAAGCGATTGCTGCTACTAATTTGACGGGATGATCGGTAGCAATTACCTTTTTTAAAGCATTCTCTAGGGCTGTATCTGCTTGCACTACTGTCATTATTTTTCGTAAGTGATCGCAATAAATACCCGACTCGGTAGGTGCTTCTTGTAAGATATGTTTGAGAGTTAACTCTCCCTGACAGATATAGTATAAAGCTAATCTGGTTAAGTAGGGATGACCGCCAACCATGCCCATAAGTTGCTTAGTTTGGCTAGTTGTCCAGTCGAGTCCGTGACGCTGGGCTAAAGCGAGTACTTGCTCGGATGTAAAGGTGGGCGATTTTAGGGGCAATCCAACATTAAAAGGGGATTGATTAATTTGGAGGGGGATATAAATTTCCGTGGAATAAGTGAGGATTAAACGCAGGTTTTGCCAAATTTTTAGGCTGCGAGCTTGTTCGTACCAAGAACGCAGCAGGGAAAAGAACTCTTCGGCAATTTCGGGATATTCAAAGACTCGGTTTATTTCGTTTAACGCTAAAACTAAAGGACATTGGGCTTGCGGGAGCAGGTATGCTTGAAAATAAATAGTGCAGCTAACTTTTCTGCCTATATCTTCATCCCAATATTCATCTAGTTTTGGTTCTAGCTGCAACTTCAAACCGACATTACTGCTAAACCAGCGAAAAAATTTATCCGTAGTGGAAAATACGGTTTTTTCTGCTTGCTGAAAGTCGATCGTAACGGTGCGATATTTCTGGGATTCAGCACGATCTAATATCCGCAGCATCAGGGAAGTTTTTCCCATTTTCCAAGGTGCTTTAATGCGGATGATGCTACCCGGTTTGGTAACTTCCTCGCAGGCGAGGGACTCGATGGGAGGGCGTTCGATGTAAAAGGGAGAGTTGACTGCCAGTGGGCCGCCAGGAAACTCTAGCACGGGAGTTGTGCGATCGCGACGGATTTGCTCGATCGCCTGTCGTTGAGCTTTTGTCAGTTGGCGCAACTCGAATACTTGCCGCAAGTTATTTTTACCTATCTCTTCTTCCCAGAAGTTGCTTAAAGTAGACCATAACTCGGAGGCAGTACGACTTAAATATTCTTTGACGTAATTGGTTTCAGCTGCCATACTGGCATAAGTTTTTCCCTCCCAAGTGAAACGCAGCACCGTTTCTTGGAGCGGTGTTAAGCCCTCTGGCAAGCTCACTTTGAGTAAATCGATCAGTTCTTCAACGGTCATGCAAGCAAGTTATTTCCCTATTGCAATGCTCACTATAACTAACCAAGGGTGCGATCGTATTTTCCCAGATTAAACTTTTTTTGGATCGATCGGGGACAATCGTTCTAAAAAAGGTTACTTTAGGCTCTTGACAAATTGAAACTTACCCGATCCACTTGTCAGTATTGAGTTTTAGCCATTTTATCAGAGAGTAGCTAGGTGGCTGTTTGGAAGTTTTTTGTATAATTGAATACATTTGTTTGCGATCGCGTCGAAAACTCGATCTAGGGAAGTTACTTTTTTAAGATGAGTTTGGAAGCGATCGGTTTATTCGATCGCCAAAATTAACCTCTTCCGCCATTGAAGACAGAGTACAACAAAGATTGATGTCAATATCTTAAGATAGATATGAAGGTAACATAAAAAACTCATTGCCGTCGAATTTAAGCAATGCACAAAACTGAGGCAGAAAACCAAAAAAAGGATTTCTGAATACAGGCATATTTTTGCAGACTTATTTCCCTTAAAAAAATATCGTTGGGTGCGTGACTCCTTAACCAAATCAAACAACCAGACTGTTCCAGAGTAAATCAACAAAAAAGGGTTCTGCGGCCACAAACTTTTTATCCTGAAAGGAGCAACGATGAATTTTTCGTATCACTTTTTAGGCTCGGCAAACTTTATGCCCCACGGAGCCTTTATGCCTCACGGATACTGTTACCTGTGGAAGCCAGAACTGCTCTGGCTTCATATCATTTCAGACTCGATAGTTGCTTTATCCTACTATTCTATTCCAGGCACACTGGTCTACTTTGTTAACAAGCGAAAAGATTTACCGTTTGATTGGATATTTCTACTGTTTGGAGCGTTCATCGTTCTGTGCGGCTCGACTCACTTGATGGAAATTTGGACGCTTTGGCATCCCGATTACTGGCAAGCAGGGCTTCTCAAAGCGGTTACGGCTTTAGTGTCAGTGGGGACGGCGGCGGCGTTAGTACCGCTAGTGCCAAAAGCACTCGCTCTACCCAGTCCCGCTCAATTAGAAGCAGAAATTGTCGAACGCAAAAAGGCAGAAGAATACGTTCGTACTTTGAATGTAACGCTGGAGGAGCGGGTGAAAGAGCGCACGCAAGAATTAGCGATCGCCAACAGCGAACTCGTAACCGAAATTGCCGATCGCAAGCGAGCCCAATTAAAGCTGCAAGCTTACACCACCAAACTAGAACAGAGCAACCGAGAACTTCAGGATTTTGCCTTCGTCGCGTCCCACGACTTGCAGGAACCGCTGCGAAAAATTCAAGCCTTTGGCGATCGTTTGAAAGCTAAATTTGCCGTTCAATTAGGCGACCAAGGGCGAGATTTTTTAGAGCGGATGCAGAACGCCGCCGGCAGAATGCAAGTTTTGATCGAAGACCTATTATCGTTCTCTCGCATCACGAGTAAAGCACAACCATTTTTACCCGTAGACCTGTCAAAAATCTTGCAAGGAGTTCTGTCGGATTTGGAGACTCGCATTGAGCGCACCCAAGGACGAATGACAGTTGGCGAGTTACCAACTATAGATGCTGATTCCTCACAAATGAGGCAGCTATTTCAAAATTTGATTGGCAATGCTTTGAAGTTTCATCGCGAAGGCATACCTCCAGAAATAGAAGTTTCGGCTCAAATAATTAGCGATGGATACTGCGAAATTAGAGTAGCAGATAACGGCATCGGATTTGAAGAAAAATATCTCGATCGAATCTTCACTGTTTTTCAACGTCTACACACCCGAAGCGAGTACGAAGGCACTGGGATTGGCTTGGCAATTTGCCGTAAAATAGTCGAGCGCCATAACGGTACAATTATTGCAACCAGTACTCTCGGCAAGGGTTCGACATTTATCGTGACGCTACTCATCAGTCAACCAGAAGGAGCTTCTCTAGAATGACGACAGAAAAGAAAAAATGCACGATTTTGGTAGCAGATGACGATCCGGACGATCGCTTACTTTTAGAAGACGCTTTAACGGAAACAAAATTGGCTGGAAACCTCTACTTTGTGGAAGATGGAGAAGAACTGATGGACTATCTGCTTCACAAAGGAAAATATATTAATCCTAGCAGTTCTCCGCGCCCAGAACTGATTTTACTCGACTTGAATATGCCCAGAAAAGATGGGCGGGAGGCATTGAAAGAAATTAAATCGACTCCCAGTCTGCGGCAAATTCCGATTGTCGTGCTGACGACATCTAAGGCAGAAGAAGACATTTACCGCACTTACGATCTGGGGGTCAATTCATTTGTCAGCAAGCCCGTTTCTTATGAAGGACTGCTGGAGCTAGTACAGAAAATAGGGATCTACTGGTTTGACACTGTAAAGCTGCCTTTTTATAAGGCAGATATTTGAGGCAGATTGCCATGCAAAGCGCATTATTTTTGGGCAGCGAAAGCCGCCCGAATAGGGTGAATATAGCCCCCAAAGTCATCAACTTATACCGTTCTATGAACAGCGGTTCGATCGTCAAAGTACTTCTAGTAGAAGACGATGAAGACGACTACTTGATCGCACGAGAATTGCTAACTGAAATTGGCAGCACTCAGTACGAGCTAGAGTGGGTTTCAACTTATGAGGAAGCCTTGGAAGCGATCGAAAGCGATCGGCACGATGTAATTTTAGTTGACTTTTACCTGGGGAGGCATACGGGGCTAGAAATATTGCAAGCCGCCCTAGAAAAGAGTTGCCAAACGCCAATTATCATGCTAACGGGATTGGGCGATCGCGAGGTAGATAGCCAAGCAATTCAAGCAGGAGCCTCAGATTATTTGGTTAAAAGTCAGCTTAATCCGCAGTTGTTAGAGCGATCGATCCGCCATTCAATCGATCGCAAGCGAGTAGAGGAAGCGCTCAAAGAAAGTGAAGCTCGATTTCGCGATCTAGCTAAAAGAGAAGCGTTGCTGAACCGCTTAGCGAAACAGATTCGCAATTCGTTGGAATTGCCAGCAATTCTTGATGCCGCCGTATCTGAAATCTGCACTCTATTAGAAATTGACAGATGCCGATTTATTTGGTACAAAAAGAGCGATAAAAATCCTACTTTTGAGTTGGTTTGCCAAGCGAGTAAATCGGCAACGACAAGGAGAACTGCCTATACTGATGCTGAGGAAATGGAAGCTTTAGGAAAGATAATATTGCAGTTGAACGCGCTTGAAGAAAGTTCTGTTTTTTGCATCAACCCAAACTCGGAAATGCGCGACTTAATGGGGGTGTTTGGTTTTGCATTTATGATGCTGATTCCGATTCGCACTCGCGTGGGTAAGACAGGAATTTTGGTCTGCGAACGCTGGCTGCCTTTTCCTAGCATTTCCCGTTATGATTGGGATGGCGATCGAGTTGAATTGCTATTGGCAGTTGCCGATCAAATCGCTATTGCGATCGACCAAGCAGAACTCTACGAACGCACTCGCGTCGCGAAAGAACAATCCGATCGACTATTGCTGAACGTCTTACCGCATACGATAGCCGAACACCTCAAAAACAGAAATGAAATCATCGCTGACAGTTTTGAAGAAGTGACCGTACTCTTTGCTGATATTGTCAACTTCACCGAGCTTTCTTCTCGCATCCCAGCCCAAAAAATGGTACAGTTACTCAATCTGATATTTTCTACTTTCGATCGACTGGCAGATAAACACAATTTAGAAAAAATTAAAACAATTGGCGATGCTTACATGGTAGTGGGAGGCGTACCTTTACCCAAACCGGATCATGCCGAAGCTATTGCAAATATGGCGTTAGAAATGCAGCAGGAAATTAATAATTTCTATCAAGATGATGGAAAGCCGTTTTCACTGCGAATTGGCATCAATACGGGGCCAGCCGTAGCGGGAGTTATTGGGACTAAGAAGTTTATTTATGACCTTTGGGGCGATACAGTGAATGTTGCCAGCCGCATGGAATCCCAAGGAGAAGCAGGTAGAATTCAGGTGACGGCTGCAACCTACGAGCGATTGAACTCACAATACGTATTTGAAAAGCGGGGTGCGATCGCAGTTAAAGGCAAGGGAGAAATGATAACTTATTGGTTGACTGGTTTTAAGGTTCTGTATTAGGAGTATCGGTAGCGAGACTGTTGATGACTTTTTCCACATCGGTTCTGATGACAGATTTTTCTGATTGATAACTAGCACATCAGGCGAATAAGCAGAGTCTCGATCGGAACTTTAATTAATGCTTGCTTGGGGATGAAGTAAGGGAGGTTTAATCGGTCAAATTGCACATTTAGTTTTTTTGATGAAAAACCATTAATCTCCTCATGCTCTCCTATTGGCTGCATTTCAACAATTACTCCATCGTGTAGTTCATAGAAGCCGCCGTCTGGTTTCCATTCCAGAAAATCTTCAAAACTTGTTGTTTTTGGTAAGGTTTGAAACATAGGATTGGGTGCATCTCACTTTTGCAAATATATGCTCACACTGTTTCTGATTACGCATCTAATTTCACAGTCAGTTTTTCTAAGCTTCTTGTGGGGTGGGCATCCTGCCCGTCCTTGTATTCGATTTAGATGCGTAATAGCTTAATCCATATTATGTTTAAAACGAATGGCACTAAGTTAAGCTGCGATATAGGAGGCTCTGCCTACTATATCGCTCCCAGGTTTAACCTGGAAGCGAGAAGCTGCGATACAGGAGACTCACGTTTATAACCTCCTACTTATCTCAAGTTTTCCAACCAATTACTTAAATCAGAAACCTCATTAAAATCTAGTAACGCATCTCCTAGATTAATTAACTCTTCCATTGATAATTGTTCAATTTGGTTAGAAATTGCCTGTTCTAAGTCCCCAAATCGCCGCGTAGATTGTCGTAAGATAAACTGCCGTTGTTGTGCCTGTATTCTTTGTTGTTCCGATTGTAATTCTTGGCTTTCGGCTTCGACTCTTTGGCTTTCGGCTTCGACTCTTTGGCTTTCGGCTTCGACTCTTTGGCTTTCGGCTTCGATTCTTTGGCTTTCGGCTTCGATTCTTTGGCTTTCGGCTTCGATTCTTTGGCTTTCGGCTTCGACTCTTTGGCTTTCGGCTTCGACTCTTTGGCTTTCGGCTTCGACTCTTTGCCGCTCTTCCATCAATTTTTGTTGGTCTTCGATAAAAAACATTTGGCTTTCTAACCGATCTAATTCTTCCGTAGTCAAGTTAGCCTGATTAGCAATTGTCAAAGCCATGTTAATTTCTGGTATAGTTCCCAGAGAGTCAGGGACAACTTGTAAACTCGGTGCTTGTTTAATAAAGTAAATCCATTTATCTGTAAGGCTTTCTAACTGTTCTAGCGACTTTTGGAATTTAGGTAATTCCACAAAAATTAAAGTCATTTCTCGCCAATAATCAACCAAGTCTTCTGCTTCTTTAAAGACAAAAGTCGAAATAAGTCTAGGGCGATCGAATATCTTAAAATCCGTAATTGTCAGACTAATGACGGGATTGAGTTCGCCATATTTTCGACCAGAAGCAAGTTGATTTATGTAAGCTTTGGCAGTATTATATAAAATACGTTTTTCAAATCCGGAGACGTTCAATACTTGCATTTCAATAATCACGTATTTACCGTCGTTGAGTTGAGCTTTAACATCCAGGTAACTATCTTTCAATTCCGGCCTTTGACCGGATTGATAAGGGTCGATAATTTGCAAATCTGTAATTACGGGATTGCCTTGATAAATTAAGGCATTCAGAAAGCTGATTAAAATTGGTTTACTTTCGGCTGAGCCGAAGATTTTTTTGAAGGCAAAATCGGTTTTAGGGCTGATAAATCTCATAGGGATTAACCTCAATTTAATATGATTATAAAGGTCAATTACTAATATGGTCACACAAATGTCTGTCTTCCTCCTTCACGTCGGCATTTGTTCGCAGATAATCTCGCACCCAGTTGCAACCAAACGCCAACGGGTCTGTATTGAGAATTCGCTTCACATTCCACAAAATCGCGGTTTGGTCAGCGCTGGCGGAGGCAAGTTGAGTGCCATCAGGACTAAAGGAAACTCTCCTTACCAAACCTGTATGCCCCGTAAGCGTAGTCAGCAAGATGCCGTCAGAATTCCAGAGTTTCACCGTGTTATCCAGACTTGCCGTAGCGACGATCGCACCATCCGGGCTAAAGGAAACTCCCATGACTCCCAGTGTGTGACCTTTGAGCGAAAGTAGGGGCAGTGTCTTGTGCCTACCTTCTGTGCTTTGTCCCATCGAAGAGCCATCAAATTTCCAGAGTTTGACGGTGCCATCCGCACTAGCTGAGGCAATAACCTTGCCATCTGGACTGAAACTGACCCCGAAAACCATAGCATTATGGGCAGCGATCGCTTGCAACAAAGTTCCATCGCGCTTCCAGATAGCTAAAGTGCCACTGCTACTGACAGCAGCTATTGTTTGACCATCAGGACTGAAAGCCAAATCCCAAAACACGCTGCCATCTAGCTCTAGGGTTTGCAATAACTGACCGTCTGACTGCCAGAGTTTCACCGTGCCATCACTACTGGCGGTGGCAATAACTTTACCGTCAGGACTGAAAGCAACTCCCCAAACTGTTCCGTTGTGTCCGTTGAGAATTCCCAGGAACTTGCCGTCACGCTGCCAGAGTGGAACTATTTTTTCGCCCGCTGCTGCAATAACTTTACCGTCAGGACTGAAAGCCACATCCCAAAACGCTCCACTGCCCTCTTTAAGAGTCGAGAGCAATGTGCCATCTCGCTTCCAGAGTTTGACCGTGTTATCCCGACTTGATGAGGCGATTGTCTGAGCGTCGGGACTGATTGCTAATTTAAACACCATCGCCTGATGTCCTGATAAGCGGTTAAACTCATCGGCTCCATAAACTGCCTGTTCTAGTAATAATTGCACTCGATTTTCTAGTTCTGGGTCAGTTGCACTCAGTTGTTGTAGTTTGCGCTTGGCTTTGATGGCGGCGACGAGAGCATCTAAATATTCCCAATTGTGGACGATCTGCGATCGCACTATACTCTCTACCCAAAATGCTTCTGTCCCTGCCGGAATCGACAGATTTTCACTGACGGCTCCTTGAATCGAATTATGCACTAATTTACACAGCTTTTGGGTCAGAAATGGCTGCCCATTCGTCCAGGCTAAGATTTCTTTTAAAATTGACTGAGTTTTTTCTATTTTTCCTTCTAATCCTGCCGCTAATGGCTGAGATGACTGCTGTTTGAAGCCCTCAAGTTCGATCGCTCTGCCAATATTAAATGGCGTTCTATTTTTATCCGCTATTAAATCTGAAGGTGTAGCTACTCCGAAAATTGCAAACGTTAGGCGGTGATATTCCGGGTCGCTCGCTCTTTGGTTATAACAATAGCGAATCAAAGCAAAAAAATTATCTAACCTAAATTTTATACCGAGAATGCTATCGATTTCATCTATAAATATAAAGATTCTCTCTTGAGGAAATTGCACAAGCAGTAGTTCGACAATAAATCGACTTAATCTCTGGACTAAAGACAAATCTTCTTCATCGCGCCACCAAGCTTTTAAGTTAAACTTTCCTAACAGATTGAAACCCAACCATAAATCAGTCACTACTGTTTTGTACCACTGAAGAGGGGTGATATTTTCACTGCCTATCGCTGTCATATCGACGGTGGTACAGAGGAATCCTTCTTCTTGCAGGCGATGTCGCGTTCTCACTAAAAGTGAAGATTTCCCCATTTGTCGGGAGTTGAGTACGTAGCAAAATTCTCCCTTTTTTAAAGCTTCATATAATTCAGTATCAGCTTGACGTTCAACATAAGTAGGGGCATCTGTTGTCAAACTACCACCGATTTGGTATTGGTAAGTATTCATAGTTCTGGATGTTTTGGAATTATTATGCTAATGTTAAATATGAACATTTTTGTAGGGACACGGCATCATAAATATGTCGGTTATATAAAATTTTTAATTAGGCCGTGTCCAAAGCAGCATATTTGACACGAAAAAACCCAAATAAGGAACGGAAAAAGAAGAATTCAATTTTAAATTTAAGATTCTAAATTTAAAATTAATAAAATCTAAACTTGGCAATTTCCCACTTCCCAGTTCAAGTATTTTCTGTATGAAGGGTAACGCGATCGCGCCCTTGTCTTTTCGATTGATAAAGTGCCTCATCAGCAGCAGCAATGAGCATTTCAGGAGAACTTTTAGAACCGGGCTTTATACTCGCCACCCCCAAACTGACTGTGACAAAGCGATCGGGAAGACCGTCAACGTCAGGATTGTCATGGGCGATCTCTAAAGCTTTAACGATCGCTCGAATTTCTTCTGCTACGTTAACAGCAGTATGGGCATCTGTTTGGGGCAAAATTACCGCAAACTCTTCACCGCCATAACGCGCCACAACATTCGCCGGATGCGTCACGCAGACACGGATAGCATTGGCAATTTGCTGTAGGCACTCATCTCCAGCTAGATGTCCGTAAGCGTCATTGTAAAACTTGAAATAGTCAACATCGCACAAAATAAGCGATAGCGGTGGAATCTCCTCAACCTGCTGCCACAATGTTTTCAGATACTGGTTAAAGTAGCGTCTATTGGCAAGTTGAGTCAACTCATCTAAATTTGACAAGCGCTGTAACTGGACATTCTCTTGCTCTAACTCTTCCAAGCGAAAATCAATCAAATTTGGGTTTTTTAAATTATTCCGAAAATACACACGGTATAATTGGCAACTTGGCTTTGCTCGATCGCCATCAAGATGTATTAGCCCCATACTCTCTAACTTATATATTGCGACTTCTCCTACAAAAACCGATCCCTCACTGCTAATCACTCGCTTAAATGCTGCGGCCAACTCTGGCTCTTCTTGAAGCATAACTGAGAGACTCCGCAAATGAGCGCTGTAAATCCCAGTTGGTTCTTGAGCTTTTTGCAATAACTCTTCTAATGTCATCTCTTTGCCAGACAACTGATAGAATGCCATGCTTAGCAAATAGGGGTGTCCCCCTACCATTTCCACCAAAGGAACAAGGCGTCGCATCCCCGCTTCACCCTCTGCCCAAGTAAGTTCGTAACGCATTGCCAGCTGCTGCACCTGCTCCAAACTAAATTCTGGCACTTTCAGCGGTAACCCAATATTGAAGGGCGATTGAGTAAGCTTGAGCGGAAGGTAAACTTCAGTGCTGTGAACCACCACCAACCGCAGTTTTCGCCAAGTCTCAACCTGTACTGCCTGTTCGTGCCAAGCTCGCAGCATCGGCAGAAAGTCTTGGGCAATTTCGGGATACTCAAAAATCCGATTAACTTCATTTAAAGCCAAAACCAAGGCACTATTAATAGATTTTAATAAATAGCCCTCAAAATAAATTTTGCAGCTCATTTTACTGCCCAAGTC
This sequence comes from Argonema galeatum A003/A1, assembly GCF_023333595.1. Lineage (GTDB taxonomy): Bacteria > Cyanobacteriota > Cyanobacteriia > Cyanobacteriales > Aerosakkonemataceae > Argonema > Argonema galeatum. The sequence continues at coordinate 6,503 of NZ_JAIQZM010000014.1, read as the reverse complement.
CTCATCCCAGTAATCATTCAACTTGGGGGTGAGTTGCAACTGCCTGCTGACATTGGCACAGAACCAGCGTAAGAATTTATTAATAGATGTAAAAACGGCTGTGTCAGCTTCTTGAAAATCTAAGACAACAGTTTTATATCCTTCTGTAGTAGCATGAGCCATAATCCTATTTAGCAGTGAACTTTTCCCCATCTTCCTGGGCGCTTTGATCCGGAGTACGCATCCTGGTTTGTGAATTTCATAGCACGCTAGTTCTTCAATCGGTGGACGATTGATATAAAGTGAGGAATCTAACGGTACTGGACGACCGGGAAATTCGATTTCGGCCTGTGGAAAGCTACTTAGGGAATCCTGTCTGGCTATTTGCTCCCTTGGAGACACCTGTCCCATCCTGCTGTTGGATTTGGCTGTCGAGTTTTGCCCGTATTGCTTTAAGACTAGATGCAGATTTTTTTTGGTCACCCTTTGCCCTAAAGCATCTGAGAGGTCGTTCCACAACTTAGAGCCAATTTCCTTTATGTAGTCGAGGCCGTAAGCTGAATCCAGCGCTATGTCGGTATAGGTTTGCCCTATCCACGACGCACGGAAAACTAATCGCTCAATAGGACTGAGTTCCCTAGAGAGAAATTCTTGTTCCACAACTATTAAAGCTTCATCAACATTCATCTTTCTTCCTCCTTGGAGACTCGCGCCAAAACTGTACTTAGTTTGGCGGTGAGACGCGAGGTGCTACAACGAGGGGAACCCCCGCAACGCACCCGAAAAGGAAAAGGAGGGCAGGGTAAAAGTTGCATAACTATTTTTTTGGTCGGTGTTGTTTACTTACATCTCTATATTGACTAGGGAGATTGAAAGTAAGGCTTTATTTTACCTTATATTTTAGTAATATAAAAAAAATTTATTAACTTTTAACTCTTTCCTTACCTAGCACAGATATATAGGTTATTTTTAATAAGAAAAGTAAATTTTTAGGCCACCAAGAGTTAACGATATTCTAAAATAAAAACCTAGAGGTATAAAATAATACATTTAAATCCATTAGAGCTACTCCCACCATAGATTTCTTCCACAATCGAAGGGAGTATAGCCCTATTCAGATGAGTGAAGTACAGAGAAACCCGGTGAGAGCAGAAGTTACCGGGTTTCTGGCGTGTACTTCATGCAACTGCAAGCTGCTGTAATTACAATCCCACTTTTCCCACTTTTCCCACTCGTCTCTTTTGTGTTTGGGTAAAAAAGGCTTGGAGAGCCCACTTTTTTGACGTTTATAACTTAAAGTTACCCACTTTTCCCAATTAAATATAAGTTAACATTTAAAACATCCACAATCAAATATAATTGAAGACTATTTTGTTTAAATGCGCGATGTCCAAAATTTAACTTAAACTTTAAATATATCATTGGAGTACAATAATAATACAATAACTCGCTCGAATAATCAAGATTGACAAATTGTATAGATGCCAAATTGGGTGTTATAAAACGAGTAATATGGTCTTGCTTCAAGGGAGTAACTACTTCAATCACCAAAACTCAGACCTTCTTGCTGTAAAGGCGGAAGTTTAGAAAAATAATAATATGTGGCAAATTGTAAAAAATGTATTCTCACCGAGTCAGTATATGCCTCACGGTCACTGCTACCTGTGGCAAACGCCTCTAGTCTGGCTGCACGTAGTTAGTGACTTGCTGATTGCTCTAGCTTACTTTTCAATTCCGGTAATGCTCATCTATTTCATTTATAAGCGGCGTGACGTTCCCTTTATGGGAATATTTGCTTTATTTGGTGCATTTATTATTTTCTGCGGTACAGGCCACTTGCTAGAAATTTGGACGCTGTGGCATTCCGCCTATTGGCTGTCGGGGATTGAGAAAGCAACTACTGCCCTCATTTCTTGCTACACGGCTGGACAGATGATAACGCTACTGCCACAGTTTCTATCTTTAAAAACTCCCCAAGAATTAGAGGTAATTAATCGTAAGTTACAGCGGGAAATCAGCGATCGCGAAAATGTAGAATTAGCGCTGTGGCACGCCTATGAAGACTTGGAATCTAAAGTGCAAGAGCGCACAGCAGAGTTGACAGAAAGCAACGCTTGTTTAGAAGCACAAATTAGGGAAAGAATGGCGGCTGAATCGGCTTTGCAGGAACGAGAAATACGTTTGAGCCAACAACAAGCTAGCAAGCTAGAACTAGCAAAAAGTGACCGGATCTACCAGGTAAATATCGGCGATGCGTTGAGAGAGATTACGGAAATAGCAACCCGTACCCTGAATGTCGAGTGGGGAAGCGTTTGGTTTTACAACGAAGATAAATCAGCAATGTGCTGTGGGAATCTCTACAAACTGACGGCGAACCAACACAGCGATGGTTTAAAACTGAAGGTTGATGACTATCCTAACTATTTCAAAGCTTTGAATGCAGAACAGGCGATCGCAGCAGTTGATGCCAATACCGATCCGCGCACTCAAGAGTTTAGCGAATCTTACTTGATTCCTTTGGGTATATCCTCAATCTTAGACGTTCCCATTACCCATCAAGGACGAGTTGAGGGCGTAATTTCTTTGTCACATCAGGGAACACAGAGAAATTGGACGCTCGACGAACAAAATTTCGCTAGCTATTTGGCACAGATCGCAGCTTTAGCGATGGAATCGCGCGATCGCATTCTAGCTCAAGAAGCTTTGCACAAGCAATTAAAGCGAGAGCGGTTGGTGGGGACGATGCTCTCGAGCATTCGCTCTTCCCTGAATTTAGAGTCAGTTCTGCAAACATCTGTTGATGAAGTGCGGCAATTTTTGCAAACAGACCGGACAATAGTTTACCGCTTTAACCCCGACTGGAGTGGATTTGTGGTAGTTGAGTCAGTGGGTAAAGATTGGATGCCTACGCTGGAAATGGATATTCAAGACAACTGTTTTCTGGAAAAATATGTTCCCCTTTACAAAGAGGGTCGCATTGGAGCCATCTCGGATGTGGAGAATAGCAGTTTAAATCCTTGCCACATTAAGCTACTCAGTCAGTTGCAGGTTAAAGCCAACTTAGTTATTCCAATTTTACAAGCAGAAGAGGCCACCCAAAATCCCAAATGTGGGGGGACAACTAAAAACCAATGTAACCTCTGGGGTTTACTCATTGCCCATCATTGTAGCAGTAGTCGAGAGTGGCAGGAATTTGAGATCGAGTGTCTCAAAGAGTTGAACGTGCAGTTGGCGATCGCACTTCAGCAATGCACCCTCTTTGAACAGGCGCAAACCGAACTAAGCGATCGCAAACAAGCAGAAGCAGCTTTGCGCCTATCTGAAGCTAGAGAACGGGAAAAAGCACAACAGCTTGAAGTCACCCTGCGTCAACTCAAAAGTACCCAAGCGCAGATCGTTCAAAGCGAAAAAATGGCATCATTAGGGCAAATGGTGGCCGGAGTCGCTCACGAAATTAACAATCCCGTCAGCTTTATCTACAGCAACGTTACTCCAGCGATCGAATATTCCCATTACCTGTTGAGTGCGATCGATCTCTACCAGCAACACTGCCCCCAACCACCAGCAGCAATTAAGGAGCAGATTGAAGCGGGTGAATTCAACTTTATCAAAGAAGACTTCATCAAATTACTCCAATCAATGAAAACGGGTGCTGAGCGGATCAAAAAAATTGTGCTTTCCCTGCGGAACTTTTCCCATCTTGACGAAGCTGACAGAAAAGCAGCAAACCTCAACCAAGACATTGAGAGTACCCTGATGATTTTGCAACATCGCCTCAAACCCCAGCCGAAGCGCTGTGCGATCGAAGTAATTAGAGAGTATGGAAAATTGCCCCTAGTTGAATGTTACCCCGGTCAACTAAATCAGGTCTTTATGAATCTCCTAAGCAATGCCATTGATGCTTTAGAAGAAAGGCTGCAAAGAGAGCCTAACTTTACACCGCAGATTCGCATCTGTACTGAAGTTAAAAATAATTCTGACAAATCTAATATAAAATCTGCGATCGTTCGTATTGCTGACAATGGTGCGGGTATTTCAGAAAAAGTTAAACAACGTATTTTCGATCCTTTTTTTACTACTAAACCTGTAGGCAAAGGCACGGGATTAGGGCTATCTATCAGTCATCAAATTATTGTTGAAAAACATCAAGGCCGACTGGAATGCTACTCGCAGTTAGGACAGGGAACGGAATTTCTCATAGAGTTTAATTTTTGTGCCTATAACACCGATTCAGTATAATATTTGGTATGTTGTTGAGCTTGGGCGCTATCTTAAAGAGCGCCCAAGCTCAACAACATACCTAAGTAAGAAGTTTGATCGTGGGCATTTTTCACCATCAACCCGAAAGAGGCTATACACTACCGATGTTAATGGATTTGATAAGCTATTACGCATCTAAATCGAATACAAAGACGGGCTTTCCTGCCCATCCCACAAGAAGCAAGAGAAAAACTGACGGTCATTTTAGATGCGTAGCAGCTTATCAATTACTGACCAAACTCAGATCTTGCCTGTTCAACAATCTCAACCGTCACGACTTCTTGTTCTGCCTCACGGGTCAATTGCTCAATTCGCTGTCGAGCTTGAGCGCGCGCAAAAAAAGGAATATTTTTCAGCTTCGCCTTAGCTTCAGGCGTCCATTCCAAAGCACCTGTAAAATCAGAATTTCGCATAGCACATTAACGTTCAGCAATTAGTGGGCATTGGGCATTGGGCATTGGGGTAAAAAGAGTTTCGGTATTTGACCGCGAACAGTTTATATAGCAACCGATGAAAGTCAGTTAGGACGTTCTTAATTCCACCAAACCCTTGAGGAAGAGCCCCTTCTTCCCCTAGAAAGAGAGCAATCTTAGCCCCTAGCTATATATTAAACGTGGCCCTTCGCGGAAAACTGAATGTTGACATAAATACAAAAAAACTCCTGCCTTTAAGCAGGAGTCCTATCACTATGAAAGAAGAGAGAAATAGAAACTAAACTGGCAGCTTAGTCGAGATCGTTCATGAACAGCACTGGCTCAGTTTCGCGGTCAATACCTTTTTCAAAGCCTGCTGCAGCCGCACGAGCGCGACCCGCGTGCCAGAGGTGACCAACGAGGAAGAAGAAGCCTAGCACCAAGTGAGAGGTTGATAACCAAGCACGGGGGCTATTGTAGTTAAAGCCATTAGTTTCCGTGATCAGGCCACCCACAGAGTTGATCGAACCGTTGGGAGCGTGCGTCATGTACTCAGCAGCACGACGGACTTGCCAAGGTTGAACGTCATACTTGATCTTGTCGAGGTCGAGGCCATTGGGACCGCGCAGGGGTTCGAGCCAGGGGCCACGGAAATCCCAGAAGCGCATTGTTTCGCCACCGAAGATGATTTCGCCAGTGGGAGAGCGCATCAGGTATTTACCCAGACCTGTGGGGCCTTGTGCGGAACCGACGTTAGCACCCAAGCGTTGGTCGCGCACCAGGAAGGTGAAAGCTTGAGCTTGGGAAGATTCAGCGTTGGTGGGGCCGTAGAATTCGCTGGGATAAACGGTGTTGTTAAACCAGACATAGCAAGAGGCAATAAAGCCCATCAGGGACAGAGCGCCCAAACTGTAGGAGAGATAAGCTTCTCCAGACCAGATGAAGGCGCGACGAGCCCAACCGAATGGCTTGGTGAGGATGTGAAAAATGCCCCCAGCAATACAGATGAGGCCAATCCAAATGTGACCGCCGACAACATCTTCCAAGTTGTTGACGCTGACAATCCAGCCCTCTCCACCGAAAGGAGACCTGGTGAGATAACCGAAGATGACAGCGGGGTTCAGTGTCGGGTTAGTAATGACGCGAACATCACCACCACCAGGAGCCCAAGTGTCGTACAGTCCACCGAAGAAGATGGACTTGGCCACCAGCAGCAGGGCACCAATACCCAACACAATCAGGTGGAAGCCCAGAATGGTGGTCATTTTGTTCTTGTCTTTCCAGTCGTACCCAAAGAAGGAGGAGTACTCTTCGAGGGTATCTGGGCCTCGAACGGCATGATAGATGCCGCCCAGACCGAGAACAGCAGAGGAAATCAGGTGCAGAACGCCGACAACGAAGTAGGGGTAAGTGTCGATGATTTCACCGCCTGGGCCAACACCCCAGCCTAGTGAGGCGAGGTGAGGGATCAGGATTGCGCCCTGTTCGTATATGGGCTTATCTGGGGTAAAGTGAGCGACTTCAAACAAAGTCATCGCTCCGGCCCAGAATACGATCAGACCGGCGTGGGCAACGTGAGCGCCCAGCAGTTTACCGGAGAGGTTGATCAGACGGGCATTTCCAGCCCACCAGGCAAATCCAGAAGATTCTTGGTCGCGATTACCTGCAACCATAGAACTATTAGAGAGCGTTACCACGCGGTAGAACCTCCTCAGGGAATACAAATTTTTCGTGGGGCTGATCTTGTGGTGACATCCAAGCGCGGATGCCCTCATTGAGCAAAATGTTCTTGGTGTAAAAGGTTTCAAATTCCGGGTCGGCAGCCGCGCGCAACTCTTGGGATACGAAGTC